>JAQUZN010000162.1 GCA_028691315.1 Candidatus Izemoplasmatales bacterium
CCTTGAAACTTCAATTTCATATCCGCACGAACTTTTAAACAACCATTTATTTTTGTCTAAAAACTCAACACAGAACCATTTACAAAAACTAGATTCAATCATTCTCGTACTTTCCTTTCATTTCCTGTAAAATTCGTTGTTTGATTTCGTCGGTTATTTCTTCTTCCGTTCGGAAACAATTTCTGGCGTTGTAATAATAATAATCAACAGCATAACCTAACCAGTTTGTTGATCTAATTACACCAATCGCATTCATATTCATCGCACATTCTATAGTCTTTTCTAACTTTCAAATTCTTGCAAGTTTCGCATGATTTTTCATTTTCACACTCTATCAGCGGGCAATCTTTTTCTTTTTCTCTGCCATAAAAATTAACATCTTTTTTCGTTATCGCACAAAACCAACTTATACCTTTTTCAATAATTGCAAATGTGCACTCTCTGCAAATTAAAGGCATTTCCATATCAATCTTAATCATTCTCGTACTTTCCTTTCATTTCTAAATATCAAGCGTTTCCGCTAGTTCCTGCACCGCTTTTTCATAATCCTCACAACTCAAAAACTGGTCAATTAACTTTTGTTTTTCGTACTCGTATTCTTTTAACCGTAATGAATACGGCTTGTATGTGTATCGCTTTTCCATCTTTACACCTCACTTTAAGTATTTTTTCCATCTGAAATTGTAATTGAATGCTTGACCGTCAATCAGCCCCAATAAAAGCCCTGTTTCCCTGTCGAACTGCAAGTCACACGATACCAAATCGGGATAGTAACGGTTTTTAACGACGGTTATTTTTCCATCAATCCCAGCGGCGTTATCTGCTTCATTGTAATTCCTAATCACGCATAAAATATTGTCTGCCTTATTCGGGATGTCTGAATTACCTGAAATTTGCTCAAAATCCATGTCTTGACCTTTTTGGTATGTTTTATTTGGATGCAATACCAGTGCGATGTGTGTTTGATAGGTACTAGCAAGATCACAGCACTTTTGCATAAACTCTGCCTGTGCTTCTAGTTTTTCGGTTGCCGTTGTCTTAATGCATGACATTAAGTTGTCAATGATTACAAGGTCGTGCTGGTTTAATTTTATTTCAGTTTCCAGCATTGAAAAAAGTTCATCGGTTGATTTCAGCTTTGATTCGCCTTTATTAAACAATACCAGTTTTCCTTTGTGCCATTCCTGCAACGCTTTTAAAACTTCTGGCTTTGGCTCTTTGTGAAACTTCCTGTTTACTTTGTGAATTATGTAATTGTCATTATCTCGACCGATCACACATTGATAAATTTCGTTTAATAAAAATTCCTCGTTACCCTCTCCACTCATAATATAAACTTTATTTCCCCGGTCAATGGCGTTTGCTACGATCTGTTTAACCAGCGTTGTTTTCCCACCGTTAGACCGTCCTGTTATTAACGTTGTCCGGCCTGATACTAAATCGTTAATGGCATCGTCTACCGCTTCTATGCCTGTTGGAATAAACTTTAAATTCTTTGCTATAATCCCACGGTATGGGTCTTTATCAACATCCCGGCGGCCTTTTATCTTCCAGCGTGCCGATTCAATTAAATCAGTGATACAAGCGATGGCGTTTTCTTTTTCGCCTACTAATATTTCATTAACATCGTTATATTTTCCGTATAGTTTGCGATCCACCAGCTTTGCTTTTTCGCCGTATCGTTCAATGAACTGGGCGTTCATGTTGTGGCCTGCTTCATCGTTATCCGCTACGATCAAAAGATTATTGAAGCTTTTTAGATAATCGTCTGCCTGTTCAAAGATGTTTTTTAATGAGTTAGCACCAGCACCAACGCTTACAACGTTCTTAAACCCGCACTGATACAAAACCATACAATCAAATTCACCTTCACAGCATATCAACTCATGACCGCCTGCCTTTACATTTTTAGAGTTAAATAAGTACGGCTTCGATCCTGTCAGTGACCGCATTTTAATCTCGCCGTCTTTTATTTTTCGTGCTGGTCTGGTCTTATAGCCGACAACCGTTTCTTTTTTAAAATACGGGAAAGCTATTTGATCTCCATATGTCTTTAATTCAAACAAGGTTGACGTTTCAAGCGTTAAGCCGCGTTTATTGATATAACTTATACACTCATCACTTAGCGGTCTTATTTTAGCTATTTCAGTCTCAAAAACAGATCGCTTTTGTTCCATATGTGTATCTTTGATGTTTTCATTTCCTAAAATCTCTGATATAATCTCTTTGTGGTTATAATTTAGATGATCCCGGTAATAGTCGTAAATATCAATTGTCCGGTCGCACACAAAACACTTGAACCGTAAAGCGTTGCGATCCCATGACATCGCCGGGGTCTTATCTCCATGCTTATGATTCTCTGGGTTAGTACAAGTATACTTATCTCCCTTCTTACTCATACACAAACCACTTGCAATGATGCTTTCCGCTTCTTGACCTACTTTCTGTTTAACTTCATGAATTTCTTTATTGTAATCCATTTTTCTTCTTTTCCTGTTCTTCTAAAAATGCTTTATGCTCCGGCGTTCCAATTGTTATTACTTTTCCGGTAAATGGTTTTGGACGTTTCATTTCAATTTCAGTTTGTTGGATGATAGCACCAATTGATGGTGGGAATGAACTTGTACTATTTTTAACGACATATTCCAATGCTGCTGAAACGTGCTTCACGTCGTATGGCTCAAACATTTCAGCCCATGTTTCAATTGTCCATTCTGCTTCACTCTCATTCATTCCATTGAGTGACGCCGGGTAATAACCTTTGATTTTCATCAACATCAAAGCAGTTTCTTTTTTGTTCATCTTGTATTCCTCCATTATTTTTTAATATATTAGCTGCGCCTTTTATAAATCCAGATGCTTTTGTTTCTTTTTCGCACTTACCATCCAACTGGTTTAGATAACTTTCAAACTTTGTGCCAAATAACGTTATAGGCCGTAAATACTTTTGGTATTCTATTCCCATCCATTCGTCATATTTTTTATCAATTACCGTTTTAAAATCTTCAAGATTAAAACCATCGTTAATTCTTGCTTTTATCAAATCTTTTGTTTTTCTTGTGCTCGCTTTATATTTAGTCCCGCATTTTGAGTTTAGATAATCTATTGTGCTAACAATAGTATTTATATCTTTTTCTAGTTCTAGTTCTAGTTCTTCTTCTGTTGCGTTACGTAACGTTACTGTAACGTTATCTTTTGAGTTACTATCTGTTATTAATAACTCTTGTTTCTTCTTTTCTCTAAACTTCTTTGCCCGCTCTCTACCTTGCTCCCTTATTTTTTCAAGGCCATCAGAGTTCTGGTATTCTTCCCAATTTTTAATGTAAATGACATCATCATAAACTTCAATCATTGAGAATTTTTCAAGTGTCATCAAAGCTAATTGGATAACTGGAATTTCAAAACCAAACTCAACGGCTAAATCTTCATGCGTAAATGGTATTGTATCGGTTAAGAATAACCCGCCGCCCCTGTTTGATTCTCCGGCCTGCGCTATTAGGAAAACCCAAATTAAAACAATGTTGTTGCCCTCTGGCATCGTCCTTATGCGCTTAATCTTCTTATTGTTGATCATATCCGTACATATGCGAATCCATTTAACGCCTGCCATTTATTCGCCTTTCTTTTTTTTCTCTGCTGCCTCTGCCTGCTCTTTTGCCCACGCCTTAACATCTTCTAAATCAAAACGGATACTACCACCAAATTTTAATGACGGCATCCCGCTTTTAACCAGCCGATCTACTGTAATTGGGTGTACTTGTAAATATTCAGCTATTTCTTTTCTTGTCAACATTTATATCACCTCCTAAAGCAATAATACTACAATTGTATACTATTGTCAACACTTAATTTTGAAAGTTTGTAAAAAAAGAAGCCGTTAGGCTTCCTCTTGTTTGTCGT
This sequence comes from Candidatus Izemoplasmatales bacterium, assembly GCA_028691315.1. Taxonomy (GTDB): domain Bacteria; phylum Bacillota_I; class Bacilli_A; order Izemoplasmatales; family Hujiaoplasmataceae; genus JAHIVB01. Next base: position 3,901 of record JAQUZN010000162.1, read on the forward strand.
TTATCTCCATCCTTTCCCGTACTCCATCAGCCCACGCCGTTTGCTCGCTGGCCATCCGTTCGATCTCTGAGCGTGGTATCTTCCTTGACCAGCGGCCACCGCCTATTTTTACACTTGCAAGCTTGCCCGACTTAATCCACTTGGCCACGGTCTGTTTGTGGATGCCTAAAATTTCCGCTGCTTGCTTTGGCGTGTAGTATTCTGTTTTATCCAATATGCGCACCTCTCGCTTGTTTAATT
>JAQUZN010000163.1 GCA_028691315.1 Candidatus Izemoplasmatales bacterium
TAGATTCAAAAATTGTCGCAAAAAGGAATTTAGATGTCTTTGTCTATTATTTAATGGATAGAACACTTGCATCTAATCACTACGATTCTTTACAATTATTAAAAAAATGGTCATTTAATGTGAATAAAGAAACAAGAAAGTGTAAAAATATTGATGAAGTCATTGCCTTTGTAAATCACGTTCAAGAATCAAGGCATACACTTCCGTATGATACCGATGGTGTTGTTATTAAAGTTAATGAATTTCAACTTTATGATCGCATCGGATATACAATAAAGTATCCAAAATGGGCTATTGCTTACAAATTTCCTCCAGTTGAAGTAAAAACAAAAATAGAGAATATAAGATTTCAAATTGGTAGAACTGGTGTTGTCAAACCTGTAGCAGATTTAACTCCGGTGATGATTTCTGGGTCTTTGATTTCAAGGGCAACCCTACATAATCAAGACTTTTGTCTGCAAAAAGATATTCGGATATTTGACCATGTTATTGTTAGAAAAGCAGGAGAAATAATTCCTGAAGTATTGAGGGTTGTAAAAGAGGATAGAAATGGGAATGAACTTCCTTTTCAAATGATTGAAAACTGTCCTAAATGTAATTCAGTTTTAAAACGTAATCCAGGCGAAGCAGATTATTACTGTCTCAATCCTATATGTGAAGCAAAACATTTAGAGGGCTTGATTCATTTTGCATCTAGAGAAGCATATAACATAGACGGACTTGGAGAACGAATTTTAACGGAGTTATTTAATGATGGACTAGTCACGAGTATTTCTGATATTTTTGATTTAGGAAAACATTATGAAGATCTCATTCAAAAAGAGCGATTTGGTGAAAAGAGTGTCGCAAATCTTCTTGAAGCTATTGATAACAGTAAAAAGAATACGCTTGATAAATTGATTTTTGGACTTGGCATTAGGCACGTTGGTGCTAAAATTGCTAAAGTTCTTGCAAATCATTTTCAATCAATTAAGAATCTATCAGAAACAACTGTAGATGAATTATTAAAAATTTCTGACATTGGCGAAGCGATTGCAATCAGTGTGACTACCTATTTCTCAAAAAATGAAAACCTTGAGATGATTTCTAAGTTAGAACAATCAGGGTGTATGATGACTTATTTATCTTCAAAAGTTGAAGGCGTTACGACGTTTTCGAATAAAACACTCGTTTTAACCGGAACTTTAGAGAAATATTCTAGACAAGAAGCGACACTGATTATCGAAAACATGGGTGGAAGTGTGTCATCTAGTGTTTCAAAAAACACGGATTTCATTGTTGCAGGTGCTGAAGCGGGGTCAAAACTTGATAAAGGTACTAAGCTTGGAGTAAAGATATTAAGTGAAGATGAATTTCTAAAAATCGTAGAAGAAGAGTCGTAACCTCGATTCTTCTTTCTTACTTGAAAACAAAGATATGATATAATGTGATAAGGTGATAAGATGAACGATTCAATAATAATTAAAGGTGCTAGGGAAAATAATTTAAAGAATATTGACCTAACACTTCCTAAAAATAAATTAATTGTAATGACAGGTCTTTCCGGTTCAGGAAAGACCAGTTTAGCATTTGATACAATATATGAAGAAGGAAGACGCCGATATGTCGAATCCTTAAGTTCATATGCTAGACAGTTCTTAGGAAATATGGAAAAACCAGATGTTGATTCTATTGAAGGGTTATCTCCTGCCATCTCAATTGATCAAAAAACTACATCAAATAATCCAAGATCAACTGTAGGAACAGTAACTGAAATATATGACTATGTAAGATTGTTATATGCTAGAATTGGCAAGGCATATTGCCCAGAACATGGGAATTTAATTTCATCTCAATCCATCCAAGAAATGACAAATCGCGTCTTAGAACACGACCAAGCAAAAGTAATTATATTGTCCCCTGTCGTTCGAGGAAAAAAGGGGATGCACGAAAAAACAATCGAAGAATTAAGAAAAAATGGATATACTAAAATTCGGATTAATGACGAATATCATGAACTTGATGAAGACTTTAATTTAGAAAAAACAAAACGCTATGATATTGATGTTATTATTGACCGGGTTATAATTAAAGAAGGCATAAGGTCTCGTGTCTATGATTCTTTAGAAACAGCAACTAGGCTATCAGAAGGTTTGGTAAAAGTTCTAATTAATGATGAAGAATTCTTATTTAGTGACCATCTAAGTTGCCCTATTTGCGGATTTACCATTAGTGCGCTTGAGCCAAGACTTTTTTCTTTTAATTCTCCATATGGTGCTTGTCCTGAGTGTTCGGGATTAGGATTTAAAAGAAAGATTGATGCAAATCTTTTGATTTTACATCCAGAAAAATCAATTATGGAAGGCGTATTAGACAAATATGCTAATACAGAATCAATATATCTCCAACAAGTTATCCAAGCGTGTAAAGCGCACAAAATAGATATTAATAAACCTTATATGGAATTGTCCGGTGCTGAAAAAAACTTGATTTTATACGGTTCAGAGAAAATTGTCGATTTCGAGTTTAAATCAAAATCAAGTGACCAGGTACATCAATCAAAACGTAGTTTTGAAGGGGTTATTACTTCGCTTGAACGTAGGTACTTAGAGACAACTTCAAGAATGGTTCGAGATTGGATTGAAACAATGATGAATGACATTACTTGTGAAGTATGTCATGGAAAAAGACTTAGTGTAGAAGCTTTATCCGTTCGCGTGGGAGATTTGAATATTTTTGATTTTACGGCATTAAGTGTCCTTCATTTACTTGATTACTTAAATAATTTAAAGCTATCGCCTAAAGAACATGAAATCGCAAGACCAATATTAAAGGAAGTAAAAGAAAGATTGTTATTTTTAAATAATGTAGGTCTCGATTATTTGACACTTGCCAGATCATCTGGTTCATTGTCTGGTGGAGAAGCACAAAGGATTAGGCTTGCGACGCAAATAGGTTCGAGGTTAGCTGGGGTTTTATATGTTTTAGATGAGCCTTCAATTGGCCTTCATCAAAAGGATAATCAACGTTTAATTCAAACGCTTAAAGATATGAGAGATTTAGGAAATACAATGATTGTTGTTGAACATGATATGGAAATGATTGAAAGCAGTGATTATGTTGTTGATATCGGTCCTGGTGCTGGAGAACATGGGGGCAGTGTTATCTTTGCAGGAACCCCTGAAGAACTAAGGTTGTCAGAAGATTCCATTACCGGGAAGTATATTACTGGCAAGTTGTTTATCCCAGTTCCAACTTCAAGACGTCAGCACGAGAATGGATATTTATCGGTAATAAAAGCGTCTCAAAACAATTTAAAGAATATTGATGCTCATTTTCCAATTGGCTGTTTGACAGTTGTGACAGGTGTTTCTGGTTCTGGAAAATCAAGTCTTGTAAATGAAGTTTTATATAAAGGTCTTGTGAATAGATTAACAAGAAAAACCGAGGTTTCTGGAATATGTGAAGACATTACTGGTTATGAAAAATTTGACCGAATCATTGATATTAATCAATCTCCAATCGGTAGAACACCAAGAAGTAATCCAGCGACTTATACTGGGGTATTTGATGAAATCAGAGATTTATTTAGCAAGACAAAAGAAGCTAAATTAAGAGGTTATGATAAGGGCCGTTTTTCGTTTAATGTTAAAGGCGGAAGATGTGAACATTGTTCTGGAGATGGATTAATCAAGATTGAAATGCATTTTATGCCAGATATATACGTAGAGTGCGAAGAGTGCCATGGAAAACGGTATAATCAAGAAACACTTCAAGTAAAATATAAAGGGAAAACCATATCGGATGTGTTAGAAATGACGGTAGAAGATGCGGTTGATTTCTTCCAAAACATTCCAAAAATCTATAATAAGCTAAAAACGATTAATGATGTTGGACTTGGATATATTCGTTTAGGTCAGTCTTCGACAACACTATCTGGTGGAGAAGCTCAAAGAGTTAAACTTGCTAGTGAATTGTATAAACGAATCACTGACAAATCAATTTATATCCTTGATGAACCAACGACAGGACTTCATACGCATGATATTGTGAACTTACTTGATGTATTACAAAATATCGTCTCAAAAGGAGCCACTGTCATCGTGATTGAGCATAATCTTGACGTTATTAAAGTCGCAGATTATATTATCGATT
>JAQUZN010000164.1 GCA_028691315.1 Candidatus Izemoplasmatales bacterium
TGGCTTTCCAAAAAAACACATAACTAGGAGAAAACAAAATGAATAAAAAATACGTAGGTAAAAGAATTTGGGCAACTTTAATACTATTTGGACTTTTCGGACAATTAGCCTGGATGATTGAAAACATGTATTTCAATCTCTTTTTATACAACAAAATCTCAGGAGATCCAAAAGCAATTGCTTCAATGGTTGCTGCAAGTGCAATAACCGCAACCCTAACGACAATCTTCATGGGTGCTTTATCTGATCGTGTTTCTAAACGGAAATTATTCATGTCTGTTGGATACATATTATGGGGAATTGTTACATTATCATTTGCTTTCGTTTCTGTTGATAACATGGCCAAAATATTTAATAGTGCAAACATAGTATTAGTAACAGTAGTAGTCGTTATTATAATGGATTGTATTATGACGTTTTTTGGCTCTATGGCAAACGATGGTGCATTCAATGCTTGGATTACCGATGTGACAAACGAAGACAATAGAGGAAAGATTGAAGGCGTTATGGCTATATTGCCTTTAATGGCACTCTTAATTATCTTTGGTGGTTTTGATATTATGGTTCAAAAGGATAACTGGCCATTATTTTTTATGATTTCTGGTGGGCTTGTTAGTATTGGTGGTATTGTAGGTATCTTTTTAATTAAAGAATCTAATGTAAAAAAATCAGAAGTAAGTTATATGCAAACACTAGTTTATGGGTTCAAACCAAAAACAGTAATTAAACATAAAAAACTTTATATCTATCTAATTGGATTTGCAGTGTTTAACATCGCTGTGCAAGTATATATGCCTTATTTTATTATTTATGTACAACGTTTTCTTAATATAGATGCATATGCCATTATTTTAGGAATTATCTTGTTACTAGCTTCATTTGTCAGTGTCATTGTTGGACGACAAATGAAAGCTCATAACAAAAATAGATTCTTTGTTCCAGGGGTTGCTATTATGGCGATTGGACTAGTTATGCTATTTTTCGTAAGAAACCCAATTCTTTTAGTGGTTTCAGGTGTAATCATGATGAGTGGAAGTCTAATTCTAACAACTGTATTCAATGTTAAAGTAAGAGATAATACCCCACTTGATAAAGTGGGACATTTTCAAGGGATAAGGATGATTTTTACCGTGATGATTCCAATGATGATTGGGCCATTCATTGGTGCACATGTTATTACTAACAGCGGCTTATTTTATGATGACCTAGGAGTAATGAAACAAGTTCCAACACCAGGAATATTCCTTGCTTCAGCTGTTGTTGTGGTGTTTACGATGATTCCAGTATTCTTAGCAGTCAAACAAGAAAAGAAACTACTTGAGGAGAAAGCTTAATGAAACAGCTATTTACTAAATGGGGAAAAAACTTGAATAAGGATCAAATATTAAGTGAGTACCCTAGACCACAGTTAGTAAGAGATAGTTATCTTAACTTAAATGGAGAGTGGGATTATGCTATCTCCAAAGAAGAAGACTATTCTGGAATTGATGGTAAGATATTAGTTCCGTTTTCTCCTGAATCTGTTCTTTCAGGAGTAAACCGGTTTGTAAAACCAGATGATTTCTTAATTTATCATAAAGAGGTAGTCTTACCTGAAGGATTTCTAAAAGATAAACTAATTTTACATTTTGGTGCAGTGGATCAAGAAGCCAAAGTATATATAAATGATGAACTAGTCAAGTGTCATTTGGGGGGATTTACTCCTTTCAAAGTAGATATCGAAAATTATGTAGAAAACAATCATTTTTCTTTGAAAGTAGTGGTAAATGACATTACAGATACATCGTTTAGACAAACTGGGAAACAAAGAATAAAAAGAGGCGGAATATTCTATACCCCTCAATCAGGCATATGGCAAACCGTTTGGTTGGAAAGTGTACCAGAAAATTACATAAAAGATATTTTGATTACAACTGATTTTGATGCATTTAAAGCAAAGATTAAAATTATAAAAGATACAGAAGAAGTAATATCTGGCAAAATAAAACTAATATTTAAAAACAAAGTGATTCTTGAACAAGATTTTCAAAATGACGAAGTCGAAATTAAAATCTTGGATATGAAATCATGGACTCCAGAAAGTCCAAATCTTTATGATTTTGAAATAAGTTATGGAAATGATTTAGTTCGCGGATATTTTGGTATGCGTAAGTTTGAACGAAAACCAGATAAAAATGGTATCATGCGTTTTTATCTCAATAACAAACCATATTTCTTATCAGGTGTTCTTGACCAGGGGTATTACCCAGATGGACTATTAACAAATCCTAGTGATGAAGCTCATATATATGATATTTTGACAATGAAAGACTATGGATTCAATTTTTTGCGTAAGCATATAAAAATTGAATCACTAAGATGGTATTACCATTGTGACCGGTTAGGTATGATTGTTTGGCAAGATATGATCAATGGATCTACAAGCAAAGATGTTAAAGTCCATCATGTCTTATCAATGTTAAATATCAATTTGAATGATAAATATTATGCTTTTTTTGGTAGAAAAGATAAGCCGGGTAGAATTCAGTACATGATAGAACTTGATGAAATGCTAAATTATCTTAAAAATATTACATGTATTTCGACCTGGGTACCTTTTAACGAATCATGGGGACAGTTTCATGCTTTAGACGTAGAAAGACATGTAAGAAAATTTGATTCAACGAGGCTTATAGATCATGCTAGTGGTTGGTCAGATAGAAAGGGCGGGGATTATCACAGCCGTCATTTCTATTTCAAAAAATTCTCTTTTCCAATTAAAAAGGCCAAAAAGAGAATTTTGGCACTAACTGAATTTGGTGGATATAGTTTAAGACTTCGAGAACATAGTTTTAATCCTGAAGATATATTTGGATATAAAATATATAATACAGAAAAAGAACTAAATAACGCAGTAGAAGCCTTATATGTAGACCAAGTATATCCACAAATAAAAAATGGATTAAATGTTTTGGTTTATACCCAAGTTTCTGATGTAGAAGATGAAGTAAATGGATTCTTAACATATGACAGAGAAATACTAAAGATTGATATAGATATGATGAAAAAAATAAATAAGGCATTAAGTGATAAGTTCACAGAGTCTTTTGAAAAATAAGAGTGCATTGAAATCTTTTTTTAGAAATGGAGACATATGAAAATCTTACAAAAATTGATTATTTTAGTTTTTTTATCGGGCTTTTTATTCTTTTCAAGTGTATATGTATTTGGATGGTATACCGTATATCGAGTGATTGACATCACAATTACAGATGTAAGTGAACCGTATTTATTAGAACTGCTTTATCCAATTGACTTGGCACCAATTCTTACAGAAGAAGAAATATCCGCAAAGTTGTCAGAAACGGATAATGTTCCTTCATTTGTCGATTCCATGAATGGTTACATCGACGAGGATGGATTTGGATCTTCTAAATTGTACAGTGCTGTTCAGTGCCTATTTACTGCAAGTGGTGATAATGGCTATATTTTTAGTTACACATCTCTTCCACCAACTACTTACAAAATAGCGCTTATTTTTGAGGATGGGACAGTTACTTCGACTTCAATTATTACACAATCCTTAATCCGTGCAGAAATCACATTTGATGGGGTTACACTTGGTTTTGAAGAGTTTGATCACATTCAGGTTGTGCTTGTAGAGTCACCTGTAAGCTGGACCTATTATTTCACGAAAGTCATTCTTCAATTAGTGTTTATCGTTGTACTAATTGGGGTTGAATCGTTAATCTTTTTCCATTTTGGATTCATAAAGAAAAATTCCTATTTGAAGATGGGACTGTTATATACTTTTTTCTACTTTATTTCATATGCTTTGCAAGAGATTCGGGAAGTGACCATGCAAAGTCATAGTTATATCTTTTTTCCTTACTTAGTTATTTTTATTGTTGCGTTGATTACCGTTGTTGAATCTAAAGTATTAGTAACGAAATATAGCAACCTAAATAAACTAAAAACGTTTGTTTATGTTGTATTAGCGAATGCATTTTTAATCGTATTTTCCATTTGGACATTTCAATCTATTGGGGGATTTTTCTAGAATTTTGTAACTTTAAAAATCAATGATTCCCCAATTGATATTAAAAAGTGAACTGGATTGAAAAATAACAAAGAGCAACAAA
>JAQUZN010000023.1 GCA_028691315.1 Candidatus Izemoplasmatales bacterium
AAGGCGGACAAATTGTCCGCCTTTTTATTCAGTAAAGTACTAAATGCAATAAAATGCATATTACTATAATCATTATCAAAAATATAGTATAATCACAGTAGATAAGATAATTATTAAAAAGGAGATTATATCGATGTCATTATATGATTTTAAGGTATTAAATACCAAAAAAGAAGAAGTAAGTTTAAATAAATACAAGGGAAAGGTGTTGTTGATTGTCAATACCGCAACTGGTTGTGGATTTACTCCACAATATAAAGGATTAGAAGAACTTTACAAAAAATATCAAGATAAAGGGTTAGAAATTCTTGATTTCCCATGTAATCAGTTTTTAAATCAAGCACCAGGAACAAACGAAGAAGTGGCTGAATTTTGTCAAATCAATTACGGTGTATCTTTCGAAACCTTTGGTAAAATTAATGTTAATGGAAAGAATGCAGATCCTCTGTATAAATATTTAAAAGTAAACACGCCAAAAGAGGAATTAGATGGCACTGCTAAGAAATTCCATCAAAAATTAAAGTCTTTAAAACAAACAATTGCTGGTACTTCAATTAAATGGAATTTCACAAAGTTTTTAGTGAACAGGCAAGGAGAAGTAGTTGCTAGATTTCATCCAACTGTTAAACCAGAAGATTTAGCAAAAGATATTGAAAAATTATTATAAAACAAAAAAAAGCACTTCAATTTTTGAAGTGCTTTTTAATTGTAATTATCTTTTTCCAGCGTCGTAAGGGATTCCTTCCGCTTTTGGTGCTCGTGATTTCTTTGATGTAAAAGCCAAAACTAACATCGTTAGTATATAAGGTAACATATTATATAAATAATTATAAGAAGTTAGTCCAAAGTGGGGTAAAAAGGAGAAAGCAGAATCTGTTGATAAAGCAGAAATTGTCTTGAATAAGGAGAAGAAGAAAGCAGCTCCAAATATTCTCCATGGTTTCCAGTTACCAAAAATCATAACACCAAGGGCTAAGAATCCATATCCAGCCACATCTGCAGTGAAAATTGAATGACTACTTGCCATAACAAATGCGAAGCCACCAATTCCTGCGAGAAAACCAGAAATTCCAACGCCTATATATCTCATTTTATAGACATTAATTCCAACACTGTCAGCAGCTTGAGGGTGCTCACCACAAGCACGAAGTCTTAAACCAAATCTTGTTTTATATAAAACAACGTATGAAACAATTAAAATGATGAACGCTATTGGGGTAGTAAGATACAACTTATTAGAAAGTAGTGCATCTAACCACAATGGGATTGAGGCTGGATCTAAGCCAAAAGACTCACTAGATAATGCTACATATCTTGGAAGCGTAATATCTGTTAATCCAACACCTTGAACTGCCCAAACTAAGAATATTGCAAATGCAGGAGCAAATATATTAAGAGCAGTACCGCCAATCGTTTGATCTGCTTTTAAATTAATTGCGGCAAAAGCAAGAATAAGTGAAAATAAACAACCTGTTATTGCAGCAATGGCAATAGCAATTAAAACCGATAGTTGTGGATGAGTTGCAACCCAAGGACTAGAAGCAGTTAAAAACATATACAATGCGCCAAATAAAGCTCCAAAGATCATCGTTCCTTCTAAGGAAATGTTGATGACTCCGCTTCGCTCACTGAACATTCCTCCAAGCGCAACGACTAATAATGGAACTCCATAAGCAATCATACTAGTAATAATTAACATTAAGATACTCATGGTTTGGTCACTTCCTTTCCACTAACTTCGGCAGAAACATCAGGAATTGTTATTTTTTTTGCTTTTTGTTTTTTGGTATAGAGTATTTTGACAACAAAATTTCTCATAATAAAGGCAAATGCACTAAAGTATATAATTACAGCTAAGACAATATTAACAATTTCAGAACTGTATTCTGGTTGCATTTGTGGACCACCGACTTGAATTAAGGCGATAAAGAGACTTGAAGCGATAATCCCTAGTGGGTGAGATGAAGCAAGTAAAGCAACTGGAATACCGTTAAAACCCATTGGATTTAATAGAACAGTACTGGTATAAGGTACAGTGCCTGATAAATACATAATTCCACCACCGATTCCAGCAAATCCTCCTGCAATCATCATTGATAAAACAATGTTTCTCTTAGCATTAATACCAGCATATGTACTAGCATTACGGTTTAATCCACAAGCTTTTAATTCATATCCAAATGTTGTTTTGTTCATGATTATGTATGCAATCACTGCAAATACGATTGCGACTAAAAATCCAATATTGAAGAATGAACCTAATAAAGAACTGGTATTTAATCCCAGGTTTGGTAAAATCGCATTCGGATTAGAAAACGCCAGTGATACAGATTGATTTGCTGGACTTCCTTGCAGAGCTGGTGTATTGTAGTAAAATAATTGAACAAAAAAGACACCAACCCAGTTAAACATAATGGAAGTAATAACTTCATTCACGTTAAACATGGCTTTAAAGAATCCGGGGAAGAACCCCCATATCGCTCCAGCAACCATTGCAACAAGAATAGCTGCCCACCATGGGAATTGTAATACAATCGCTGCGTACAAAGCAAATATAGCGCCTACGGTATATTGTCCGGTAGCACCAATGTTAAATAAACCAACTTTGAATGCAAAACCAACTGCCAGACCAGTCATAATGAGCGGAGCAGCATTGTATAATAGTTTCCCAAAATTTTCTCCAGAGCTAAATCCTTGGCTTACTAATGTGGCAAACCCATACATTGCAGAAGTAGGATCGATTACGAGTAATAATAGAAGACCAAATACCAATCCTAAGACAATAGCGAAAACAGAAGATGTAATGCTTATAACTGCTGGAGAAGCTGATATATCATCTGATTTGAGTTTTTTCTTTTTCAATATCATGATTTAGCATCCTGACCTTTTCTGTCTCTTACTTGCCTTTTGGCACCAGACATATACAATCCAAGTTCTTGAATTGTTGCTTTAGATGGATCTAATTCAGCGACTATTTCTCCCTCGTACATCACTAGTATGCGATCACTTAAATTCATAACTTCATCTAATTCTAAGCTAATTAATAAAACTGCTCTTCCAGAGTTTCTTTCATTTAACAGTTGTTTATGTATATATTCAATCGCTCCAATATCTAATCCTCTTGTAGGCTGTACTGCAACAATTAAGTTCGGATTTTTTTCAATTTCACGAGCAATAATGGCTTTTTGTTGGTTTCCACCACTCATACTTCTAACAATTGTGGCGGAGCCTTGACCACTTCTAATATCATATTGCTTAATTAATTCATCAGAATATTCTCTTATTGTTTCGTGATTGATAAAACCATGATTTTGGAATTTTGGTTCCCAATATCGTTGCAAAATTAAATTGTTTTCTAAAGAGTAATCTAATATTAGTCCATATTTATGTCTGTCTTCGGGAATATGACTCATACCGAGCTTACTTCTTTCTCGAATTGACTCAGAAGTAATTTCAACCTCGTTTAATGTAAGAGAACCAGAAACTATTTTCTCGATTCCGGTAATTGCATACACTAGTTCACTTTGTCCATTTCCTTCAATTCCTGCAATACAAATGATTTCGCCACAATTTACTTCAAAAGAAACGTCCCTTACAGCATTATTTTTATGTAAGTTACTAGCAACAGTTAAATTTTTTACAGATAAAACAGATTTTCCTTGGTTCACTTTCTCTTTCTTGAGTACAAAATCAATATCACGTCCTACCATCATTCTTGATAATTCTTCGATCGTGGTATCTTTCACATTTACAGTGCCAATACATTTACCTTTTCTTAGCACAGTCACTCGATTAGAAACAGCCATAATTTCATTTAACTTATGACTAATAAACAGTATGGATTTACCTTCTTTTGTCAAGTTTCGCATAATATTCATTAGTTCATCAATCTCTTGAGGGGTAAGAACAGCTGTCGGTTCATCAAAAATAAGAATTTCGTTTTCACGGTATAGCATTTTTAAAATCTCGACTCTCTGTTGCATACCAACAGAAATATCTTCGATTTTCGCATCGACATTTACCTTTAAACCGTATTTTTCACTTAAAGCAATAACTTTTTCTCTTGCTTCATTTTTAGTTAAAAATCCAAATTTATTCGGTTCAACTCCAAGAATGATGTTATCTAAAACCGAAAAAACTTCTACTAATTTAAAGTGTTGATGAACCATCCCAATACCTAAAGCGTTGGCATCATTTGGATTTGATATCTTTACAATTTCATCATTTTTTTTGATGATTCCTTTTTCGGGGATATATAATCCAAACAAAACACTCATTAAGGTTGATTTTCCAGCGCCATTTTCACCAAGAAGCGAATGGATTTCACCTTTTTTTAATTGGAGTGTAATATCATCATTGGCAATAATACCAGGAAATTCTTTGGTAATATTTATCATTTCAATGACATAGTTTTCCATAAATAAACTCCTTATTCAATGTAATTTTGTACTTAATAAAAAGAAAGGGCTAGGCCCTTTCTATGAAAATATTTGAGACAGTATTATTCAGCAGGAGCTGCGTCGATATAATCAACTGTAACTGTTGTTACAGCTGGATGAGCATCTATAGCACTTGATACAACAACTGTACCAGCAACTAATTTATTGAATAATGTAGTATATTCAGCAAGTGTAAAGTTTGCAAATCCCCATGAAGCAGTTGCAGTAGGAAGTCCAATTCCGTCTTGAGCTGCCCCAAGAACAGAAGTTTTTCCAGCATAAGCTGTTGGCCAAACGCCATTGTTGTCATATAATGCTGTTAAAGCTTGAACAACAGAAACAGTTAAACCCTTCATAGCTGAAGAAATAATAGTTGTGCTTTCTGCAACTTGGTCAACGTCAACACCGATTACTTTTCCGGCTGTTGAAGCTTCTGCAGCTGCAACAACGCTAGTGTATAATTTTCCACCGCATGCAAATACAACTTCAGTTCCGCCAGTGTACCAACCAGAAACTAGAGTTTCTAATCCATCGCTACCTGCGAAAGCATTAGCATAATAATATTTAATATTTACTGTAGCTCCTAATTCAGTAGCTGCAGCATCTGCACCTTGAACAAATCCATATCCATAACGAACAACAGCAGGAACGGCCATTCCACCAACAAATCCTAATTCAGTGAAACCGTCTTTTACAGCTGCATAACCAGCTAAGTAACCAGCTTGTTCTTCTTGATAAAGGATACAATGAACATTAGAAGCAGTATTATAAGTTGCATAATCAGCTGTGTGAGGCTCTCCATCTAATAAGATGAAGTTCACATCTGGATATGTATCTTGTACTTGATAAATCGCTGTTTCAAATAAATAACCAGGGCATACTACAACTTTTGCGCCTTTTTCAATAGCGCTACCGATTGTTTCAACACGAGCTGCCTCACTGTCTTCAGATGGACGATAGTAAGCATAAGAAATCTTATTTGCTTCTGCGTACTCTTTTACGCCATTCCATGAACCTTCGTTAAAAGACTTGTCATCGATATTTCCAACATCTGTGATTAATGCTATTTCGTAAGTTTTAGCTGAACAAGCAACTAATGCCCCTACGGTTAGCAAGGCTAATAAAAAAATTCCAAAAACTTTTTTCATTTTAAATCCTCCTATTTGTTTATCTTAATATTATTATAGGTAATTAAGTGGTCTTTGTAAAGACTTTTCGTTCAATTTAGGTGATTAATCAACATCCATTTTTTCATTTTTCTTATATTGAAAAAGAGGCAAATAGATTATTTTTTGGTGATATTTTTAAATTTTAAAAGTCATATCGAACTTTCACCAAAAAATCATAGTTTTTTTCTTGACATCACTACATGATTTTGATAGAGTATTATGTGTGATAGAGTAATCAATATATATAATGATCAAGGAGTTTTTTTATGGAGAAAATTGGTTTAATTCTTGATACGACAACGTATACTAGAGAAGATATAAAAAACATAGATTTTATTAAAACAGCATCGCTTACAGTAACTGTCGATGGTGTTGATTATTCTGAATCTGAGTTATCTTTAGATCAAATGTCGCATTTCTTGCATGCGGCAAAAAAATTAACGACAAGTCAACCAGCACCTGGTGTATTCTTGAATTTATATCAAGAGTTCTATAATGAAGGGTACACACATGTGTTGGTTATTACTTTATCTGATAAATTAAGTGGTACATTTCAATCGGCTTTAATTGCGAAGACAATGATTGATTTTGATCTTGACATTAGTGTTCATTCACCTCAAGTAGCTTCTTTTGGTGTTGCCTTAGGAATTCCACCACTTATTGAAATGATCCAAAATGGCGAAACATTTGAAAACATCGTAAAACGCGAGAAAGTTCTTTATGAGAATGCAGTAGTTATGTTTACACTTCAAGATTTGATGCACTTATTTAGAGGTGGAAGGCTTAGTAAAGTATCGGCTTTTATTGGTACAGTGCTAAGAATTAAACCAATTATTGAAATGATAGATGGAAGACTAAATTTAACTAGGAAAGAAAGAACAAATATTGCTTGTTTTGACTATTTTATGGATAGAGTAGATGAATATAGTAAGAAGTATAAAAATATATATGTCGATTTTATTCAAATGAATCGAATAGAATGGGAATTAAAGTTTATAGAAGTAATGAAAGTCAAATATCCTAACATAAAAACACATATTTCTAAGTATGTTACACCTGTGTTTTCGGTTCATCTAGGAGAACAAGGGTTTGGAATTGCTATAGTAGCGGAATAATCAAAAAAAAGATTTGTACAGGCACGTACAAATCTTTTCATTCCTTATCAAACATATAGTAAATAACGCTTGACATTTAGGCTTTCAATTGATAAACTATTAATTGCTAAAAACTATATGGCGGTTGTGGCGAAGCGGTTAACGCATCGGATTGTGGCTCCGACATTCGTGGGTTCGAGACCCATCAATCGCCCCAATTATTGTATACAAAATTGGGCTATGGCCAAGTGGTTAAGGCATCGGACTTTGACTCCGAGATCGGTAGTTCAAATCTACCTAGCCCAGCCAATTTTTTGTACGACCCGCTAGCTCAGTTGGTAGAGCATTTGACTTTTAATCAAAGGGTCAGGCGTTCAAGTCGCCTGCGGGTCACCAGTTTTTTTTATATTTGCGGGTATGGCGAAATTGGCAGACGCGCTAGACTTAGGATCTAGTTCCCCAGTGAGTGCAGGTTCAAGTCCTGTTACCCGCACCATAAAAAAATAAAAAAGTCGAAATTCGACTTTTTTTATTTGCTAGAACAAATTATTTATAATATTTAATTATTGGTTTCTTTATCTTTTAGTTCTTGTTCCTTTAGTTTTTCTTCTTTTAACTGTCTTCTTAATTCTTTCTTATATTTAGGAATAGGATCATATCCGCCTTTTGATAATGGATTACATCTTAATATTCTCCAAAAAGTCAAAATTGTCGCATAAATAAAATTATAGTTTTTATATGCGTCAATTGCATAGTTTGAACAAGTTGGTTTATACCTGCAACTTGGTTGTTTTCCTGCACTCACCTTTTGGTACCAATGAATCATTTTAAGGGCTATTTTTCTCATCTATATTCACCAAATAATATTGTAACAGTTTATGTATAAAATAACAACTGATATGAGTGTTTCAGAAATTAGAGACAAGGTGAATATTTATTCATAAATGAAACACCCTAATTAGACTATAAAACGCTAATTTTCTTATTATTCAAGAGTAGAAAAAGGTTGTAAAACTAAATCCAATATGATAAAATAGATTATCGGTGAGTATACATGAATTCGAACAATATTGAACTTGTTTTTGATGTTTTAGATCAATCAGCAACACACTTATTTGAAACCCAACAGACACCATATTTAAAAGGTGTTGTTTTAACGTGTGAGAATATTCTTGCACATGAAATTATTTTAGATACTTCTGATGAAACAGACAAGGTATTACTCGACCTTCTTCATAAGATGGATAATATTGATTTTCAAAAAGAAGAAATTAGAAAGGCTATCCAACTTTGTATCTTAAAGGGATTTAAACTATCAAAACAATCTAATCAAGAAATTACTCCAGATACGATAGGCATTTTTTTATCTTACCTAATAAAAAAATTAATCGATTTTGAAGGTCCGATGACATTATTTGATCCGCTTGTTGGAACTGGAAATCTAATATGTACAGTTGCAAATAACTTAGATAAAGAAACTTTATTGTTTGGCGTTGACCATAACCTAGACCAAGTTGAACTTTCAAAAGCGATGTTTGAAATGATGGATTATGGCGAGGAAGTGTATTTTCAAGATACATTAACTTTTTGGAACCTTGCTTCAGATGTATTATTGTGTGATTTTTCCAATTCTGAGACCGAGGATGAAATGACATATTTTCCTTATGAAGTCATTAAACATCATTTATATAATTTAAAACCCGGTGGTTTTTTCTTAGGAATCATCTATAATGATTTCTTTGAACAACCTACAAATGAAGAGTTCAGAAAATATTTATTAGAGTCTTGGGAAATTTTAGGATTAATAAAACTTCCAGATTCAATATTTAAAAGTCTAGGAAAAAGTATTTTGATTTTGGAAAAAAAATCAAATATTGAATATGTTGATAAACAGTTTTTACTAGCAGATATTCCTTCATTTGAAGATGAAGAAGCATTTCAAAAAGCAATTTACCAAATTAACCTTTGGTTTAAAAATAGAAAAAAAGTTTAAGGAGATCTAAAATGGCAAAAATAATGGCAGTAAATGCAGGAAGTTCATCACTTAAGTTTCAATTGTTAGATATGCCTGAAGAAAAATTAATTACATCAGGAGTAGTTGAACGCATTGGAATGAAAGATTCAGTTTTCACAATTAAATTGAATGGTGAAAAAATCGAACAAATAACTGATATTGAAAATCATAGTGTAGCAGTTAAAATGTTGCTTGAAAAACTAATTGATTTAAACATTATCGCTTCTTTTGATGAAATTGAAGGAGTAGGACATAGAATTGTTCATGGCGCAAGCGTTATTACTAATTCTTGTATTATTACAGAAAAAGAAATCGCAGTTTTGGAAAGCATAATTGACCTTGGTCCATTACATTTAGGCCCAAATTTAACAGGAATTAAAGCTTTTAGGGAAATATTGCCAACGGTAAAGCAAGTTGGAGTATTTGACACTGCTTTTCACCAAACAATGGCCGAAGAAGCTTTTCTTTATGCAGTTCCATATGAATGGTATGAGTTTTATCAAGTAAGAAAATATGGTTTCCATGGAACTAGTCATAAATTTGTTTCTGCTAGAACAGCAGAAATTATGGGCAAGAAACCAGAAGAAGTAAATATCATCGTTTGTCATATCGGTAATGGAGCTTCCATTTGTGCCGTAAAACAAGGCAAATCGGTTGATACTTCAATGGGCTTTACACCTCTAGAGGGAATTCCAATGGGCACTCGTTCAGGAAATATTGATCCAGCCATTATTGAATATATGTCAAACAAGAAAAATAAGTCAGTTAAAGAAATAACAAACATCTTAAACAAACATTCAGGATATATTGGGGTTTCTGGCATTTCATCTGATTCACGTGATTTAGTAAAAGCTAGCTCAGAAGGAAACCATCGTGCTGAACTTGCAATTGAGATTCAAGCAAAAAGAATTGCGGATTACATTGCAAGTTACTACGTATATATGGGTGGAGCTGATGCGATTGTCTTTACTGCTGGTATTGGTGAAAATGCACCAACTACTAGAGAAAATATTATTAACAGAGTTAAGATTTTAGGGGCTGAAATAGATTCTGAAAGAAATAACTGTCGCGGAGTTGAAAGATTAATTTCTACAGACAGTTCTAAAATCAAAGTTTATGTCGTTCCAACTAATGAAGAGGTTATGATTGCGAGAGACACACTTTCTTTAATTCATAATTAAATAGAAAATCACCTCCTTTGGCGTAAAATTTTACGTAAAGGAGGTGTTTTTTTTGTTAAAAAAAGTATATGTATTACTACTGATGATTATCCTTATTCAAGTTCAAGGCAGTTTATTTATTTACGGCGAAGAAAAGGATAATATTATTCCTGAAATGGGTTTTGAATACCAGTTTACTGATACATTACAAATTGAGGAATCTCTATATAAGGTGGGATATAGAAGAAATATAGAAAACAACGATGTTGATGGATTAATCGTCAAATATGATAAGACAGCAACTAAAATTGAAATGACCTATATTTATGATATAGGATATACTGAGAGATTTACGATGATAGGTATTTTTTCAAATGGTACGTTTGGGGTTGTATGTAGGTCGATGGATTATAACAATATTTACCATAACTATTATTTTAATCGAATGGAACTTCTACAATTTGATAACGATGGATTTTACTTAGGAAAAACCATGTTTCAAACAGACTACTTAAACTATGGTAATTGTAATTATGAATTTTTGTTTATAGATGAAGATAAAAGCATAACAATAGTTAATGAACTACTTGAGGTTTCCTCAAAAACTGACTTGATATACACTTATAGTGATATTTTTTCATACCAGTTTTTGGGTGATGCATGGATTAATTATTCACGTGTAGATGAACTTTTTATTGACTGGCCAGGAAATTATCATATTGAAATCAGCAATACCCATTTTAATTACGAATTTGACATTATTTTAAATCCTATAATCGAAGGTGTTGCTGACGGATTTCAAACAAATAGTGAAGTAATGATCATTTCAAAAGGGGAGTTATTCTTAAATGGAATAATCTATCAGTCAAATAGCTCTATTTTAGAACCGGGGAACTATCACCTTGAGATAAAAGGAGACAATTGGTATTCTCAGGACTTGTTTTTCACCATAATTCCTTTAATTGATGGAATTGTGGATAACGAAGAAAGCAAAGAACCAGTTAAAATAACATCAAATGCATCAAGTATGACTTTAAATGATGAAATATATTCAGGTGAGGTTATTGGAATTCCTAATCACTATCAAATCTCATTTTATGGGGTGGGAGATTATAAAGGGACATTAACATTTACAATTTTGCCAAGCATTAAAGGCGTTGAAAATGACTGTATTTATACCAGTCCTGTTGAGATTGCGGTAAGTGGTGAAGCATACATAAATGGAGTTCCTTTAGATAGAAACTATACTGTCTCTAAATCAGGTGAATACCAAATCGTAATCATGTTTGATGGCGAAGTATATCAAGAACTATTTTTCGAAGTAACGATTGAAGATGATTTTGTTTTGGAAGAATCCGTTTCAAGTAATAAAATTAACATGTATCAAATCGTTCTAGGAGGTCTTATTCTGTTAGGATTATTCCTTATTATACGTAAGAAATAAGATTTTAAAAATCACGACAATATGATATAATCAAATCGGTGATATATATGATAAATTTTGATTTGTTCATCCAAAGTGGGTACTCGTTTAACGGCAGTTTAATCGATATTATACCTTTGGTTCAAAATGCAAAAATACTGGGCTATAAAACACTTGGACTTGCGGACCATAATAACCTTTATGGTGCAATCAAATTTTATAAAGAGTGTACAATGGTAGGCATCAAGCCACTGATTGGAATCCATGCATATATCACACTACCATTATTGAATGAAACACCAATTTTACTTTATGCAAAAACCAACCAAGGATATTTAAACCTTATTCAAATTAGTTCTTATCTAGCAACAGAAAAAGATGTATTAACTCTAGATACCTTAAGTGCATTTCAAAAAGATATCATTTGTGTATTTCTCACCTCAAGAGGGGGAATATTTCAAGCATTAGTTCAAGATGATATTTCGCTTGTATCAAGCGCATTTCAAAGTGTTAAAAAGAAGGTTCAATCAGTATATTTAGGACTTGATTTAAATGATTTTACCGTAGAAATGAAAATAGCTCCAGTCTTAGAGAGCATTGGTGAAACGATTATTGTGAACCAAGTTGCCTATTTTTCAAAGGATGATAAATTAGCTTCGAGAGTTCTAAGAAATATTTTGAAAGAACAAAAACAAATAGAAGAGGGCTTGTTTTTTAGCGAAGATAGCAGTTATGAACTAAAAAGTTTAGAGGTTCTTGATCGCCAATATTCGCAATACACAATTCAAATTGAAAGAACACTTGATTTAATTGAATCAACAAATGTATCAATGTCGTTTTCCAATCGTTTTATTCCTAAATATCCACTAGACAAAAAACATGCTGTTCCTGATTACTTAAAAGCTCTGGCACTGAAAGGCCTTGAAAAAAGACTTGCTAACAAGAAAACTTTAAAAGTATCAAAAGAGACATATTATAAACGCTTAAATGATGAATTATCGATTATTCATAATATGGAGTATGATGATTATTTTCTGATTGTTTGGGATTTTGTGTTGTTCGCAAAAAAACGTAAAATTCTTGTAGGACCAGGTAGGGGGTCAGCCGCAGGATCGCTTGTCGCTTATGTTTTGGGTATTGTGGATGTAGATCCGATGGATTTTGATTTATATTTTGAACGATTTTTAAATCCAGAAAGAATTACTATGCCAGATATTGATATGGATTTTCCTGATGACAGAAGAGATGACGTCATTCAGTATGTTGTATCAAAATATGGAAGAGACCATGTTTCCTCGATTATAACTTTTGGAACATTCCAAGGAAAATCCGCACTTCGTGACACGGCAAAAATGTTAAATATTCCGGATTCAATCGTTTCAGAAGTGACTATGTATGTTGCTGAAACAGATAATTCAATTGATTCGTTTAAGGAACAACAACCAAAACAATATGAAAACTTAATGCAAAATCAAGACATTAAACACCTATTTGATATTGCAAGTAAACTTGTGGGGCTTCCTCGTCATATTTCTACCCATGCGGCGGGAATTATCATTACGGATAAACCCATTACGGATTATTCACCAGTTGGCCAAGGGCTTGCAGGAATGCTTCAAACACAGTATGAGGCATCCGATTTGGAAGCCATAGGATTATTGAAAATTGACTTTCTAGGGATTCGTAACTTAACAACAATCGCTAAAATCATAGATGTAATCAAGGAAAATACCGGCGAAGATGTCGATTTATATAAAATTCCATTTGATGACCCAAAAACCTATCATCTATTTCAAAATGTCAATACGCTTGGGGTCTTTCAATTAGAATCAAGTGGAATGATGAATTTATTAAGACAAATGCAAATTGATAAATTTGAAGATATTTCAACTTGTATTGCCTTGTTTAGACCCGGCCCAATGGAAAGCATCCCGGAGTATTTATTAAGAAGATCAAATCCGGATAAAATTACTTATCTTCACGAAGACTTGAAGCCAATTTTAGAATCCACAGAAGGTATTATTATTTATCAAGAACAAATCATGAAAATCGCTAATGTATTTGCTGGGTATTCTCTTGGGGAAGCCGATGTTTTACGACGAGCAGTTAGTAAAAAAAAGGAGTCGACATTATTAGAAGAGCGCACTAAATTTATATCAAAATGCTTAGAAAATAACCGTGATGAAACAATTAGCAATCTAATATATGACTATATAGTTAAATTTGCTAATTATGGGTTTAACAAAAGTCATTCCGTTGTTTATAGTTTAGTAGCATATTGGATGGCATATTTAAAGGCGAATTATCCGGCTTTCTTTATGGCAGTTCTTTTGGATGCGTCAATTGGGTCACAAACCGCTACTAGCGACTATGTCAAAGAATGTAGAAAGTTAAATATTAAAATCTTGCCCCCATCGATTAACAAATCATCTAAATATTATCAAAAAGAAAATGGTAATTTAAGATATCCGTATCTAGGAATAAAAAATATTGGCACGGTTGTTGCGGACAAACTCGTAGAAATTAAAGGCGAAAAGCCTTTTTCAAGTTTCATTGATTTTATTTCTAGAGCAAAAGATATCAATTCTAGAGTAGTTGAGTCTTTAATATTAGTTGGCATGTTTGATGAATTTCCACTTACTAAAAAAACAATGATAGAAAACATAAAGCAACTTACTATTTTTTTATCAATACCACAGATGTCTTCAAAAGAGGATTTCATATTTATTGAATACGAAGAATATGATTTTGAGACACTGCAACTCCAAGAAAAAGAGTTAATTGGATTTAATTTAAGATATCATCCAATGTCTAAATATCAAGACAAGATTGATTCAATGAACATAGATACTGTCAGTGATATTTTGAAAGAATCTTATGGAGAAAAAAAGTTTATTGGTATGATTCGAAAAATCAAAGTAATCACTACAAAGAAAAAAGATGAGATGGCATTTTTAATCGTCGAAGATCAGTTTTCTGACATCGAATGTGTGTTATTCCCTACAGATTATATGTTATATTCAAAATGGTTAGATAAGGAACAACTATTTATATTTACGGGGACAAGTGAATTTAGAAATCATCAATCACAATTTGTGATTAAAACAATCGAAAAATGGGAAGGTGAAATATAATGAAAATTGGAGTATTAACTTCTGGAGGAGATGCACCAGGAATGAACGCTGCGATTCGTGCTGTAGTACGGACTGCGCTTCATTATGGAATGGAAGCTTACGGAATATACGATGGATATAAAGGGTTAGTAGAAGGCAAAATTGTTCGCTTAGGTAGAAACGATGTTGGCCAAATACTAAATCATGGTGGAACGATTCTTGGATCTTCCAGACTGAAAGAGTTTAAAGAGATTGCCGTAAGACAAATTGCCGTAGACAATTTAAAGGAAAAAGGAATTGATGCCCTTGTTGTGATTGGGGGAGATGGAACTTATCGCGGAGCAATGGCACTAACTGAGATGGGAATTAATTGTGTAGCTATTCCTGGGACAATTGACAATGATATTTCTTCAACGGAATATACAATTGGATTTTTCACCGCATTAGATACTGCTATTGGTGCGATTGACAAGTTAAGAGATACTTCTTTTTCTCATCAACGATGTACAGTAGTTGAAGTAATGGGAAGAGATTGTGGTGACTTATCCATTTATTCAGGAATTGCTTGTGGAGCGGAAATTGTGATTACTCGCGAAACGGGATTTAATAAAGAAAACATTTTTAAACAAGTAACTTATGCTAAATCAATTGGCAAACGACATTTAATTATTGTAGTTGCTGAAAATATAACGGATGTTTTTGAACTTGCAAAAGAAGTAGAAGAACATTCAGGATATGAATCACGGGCAACTGTTCTTGGCCATATTCAAAGGGGCGGAACCCCTAGTGCATTCGATCGAATTTTAGCGAGTAAAATGGGCTCCTATGCCGTGAGTGTTCTTAGACAAGGATTAGGCGGACAAGCAGTTTGCGCTCGTGGAATTGAGATTAAACATATTGATATTCAACAAGCACTTGATGTGAAACGTACAGTAACAGACTTATATGATTATTTACCAAAACTAAATTAAATTAAAACTCAGGCTTTCTATCTTGCGATAGTTTTCCTGAGTTTTTTTTAATATTTAAACTGTAAACGAAATCGTTTCATTTGGAAAATATAAAACAACTAGATAATCTTCGTCATATGGGGTGATAACGCCATACTTATAATAATCATCAATGGCATATTTTGGATATTCTTTTTGAATTTCGCGAAGATGCTTGTTTTTTGAAACTAGATTTTTATTCCACCAAATTTTCGGTTTTATCGAATGGCGCAATAAATACTCTTTTTTTAGTAAAGAAGTAAAGTGAGGATGGTCACTTGCTCTTGTCTCTTTCACGAAATCATCGATGGAAGAAAATACTTCATCAAGTTGATATCTGTGAAAATCAAAGTCTCTTTTATGCAAGAACTTAGAAAATTGGTAGAACCAAGAAAAGACAGATTCCACTTTCCTTGTAATCCACTCAACACTTTCGTTCATAAAACCTTTATTCCAAAAAATTTCAAGAATCTCTTCCACTTCGTGAATAATCAAAACATCCTCTTTAGATAAAAAATCATTATTAAGTATTTCATATGGAGACATTTGTTGGTGAACATATCCATATTTACTGGCTTCATCTCTAATTAATGTACCTCTAAGCATCTTCAAAAAACCAAGTTGAAGCTCTTTTGCGTACATTAAGAAGACCTCATTAAATGTCATTTGAAAAATTTGTAAAGTTTCATAAGGAAGACCTGCGATTAAATCCAAATGCATGTCAACGATATTTCCTTCCTTTAGTAACTTAATGTGATGGAACAAAACTTTGTTATTTTGTATTCTTAAAACAGCTTCGTTCGTTTTGATGTTTGTTGACTGAATACCTATTTCAAACCGGAATAGATTAGAAGGTGCTTTTTCATTTAAAAAATGAATCAACTCTTCTTTTAAGATATCACCAGTGATTTCAAATTGAAAGCTAGCATTTTCAGGATGGTTTTGTATTATAAAGGAAAACATTTCTTTTGCATACTTAGGAAGAACATTAAAAGTTCGGTCTAAAAACTTAAATGTTTTTCCACCATTTTCCACTAAATATAAAATTTCAGTTTTAACTTTTTCAATATCAAAAAACCGGACATTATTTTCTAGGGATGCCAAACAATATGAACAGTGGAAAGGACAACCTCTAGATGTTTCGATATACTGTATCTTATTATGGATGTTTGAAGTATCATTATCAAACCTGTAAGGACTTTTCAGCTGATTTAAATCTTTGATTATGACCTCTTTGTTTGAAATAATCTTATTATCTTCTCGGTACATGAGTCCAGATACCTGACTAAACGATATAACCTTATCAACTGCGGATAAAAACTCATGAAATGCAAGTTCTCCTTCACCTTTAATGATATAATCAACCTTACTATTGTCCATATAATAAAAGGCATCATAACTAACTTCAGGGCCACCCCACAGGATTATAGAGTTTAGTTTCGACTTGAGTTCGTTTGTAATGTGGGTAATCATTTCAATATTCCAAATATAACAACTGAAGGCGATGATATCTGGGTTTTCTTTTGTTATCTTATCCAAAATAAAAGCAATGGAATCTTTTATCGTGAATTCCATAATTTGGGTTTCATAAGTAGTATTTGCTTTTAGATATCTAACTGCCAAATTTGTATGAATAAATTTAGAGTCAATTGCGATAAGTAGAGTCTTCATTTCATCACCACTTCTATTGTAACAGATTAGATAAATTTCGCAATCAAATGCAAGAATATGGTATACTATTTATGGGTGATAATATGGACCATTTCAAACTAGTTTCGGAGTACTTTCCGACAGGTGACCAACCAAAAGCAATTCATGAACTTGTAGACAATTTGAATCATAACGTTAGAGAACAAGTGCTTCTTGGCGCAACTGGAACGGGAAAAACATACACGATCGGTAATGTAATTCAAAGTGTTAATAAGCCGACATTAGTGCTCGCCCATAATAAAACACTTGCTGGACAACTATATTCAGAACTAAAAACTTTGTTTCCCGAGAACAGAGTAGAATATTTTATCTCTTATTATGATTATTACCAACCTGAGGCATATATGCCGGGGGCTGATATCTATATTGAAAAAGACTCAAAGATTAATGATGAAATTGATGAAATGAGGCATGCCGCGACATCTTCGTTATTTGAAAGAAGAGATACCATTGTCGTTGCCAGTGTGTCCTGTATCTATGGTATTGGCGATCCTGAAGAATATAAAAAGGGAATGGTCACTTTACGGGTAGGTGACTCATTAGGCAGAGATAATCTCCTTGAAAAACTTGTAAGTATTTTATACAACCGAAATGACATTGATTTTGTTAGAGGAAGCTTTAGAGTCAGAGGCGATGTCGTTGAAATATTGCCTCCATATGAGAAAGTCAATGGCATTCGTGTTGAATTTGACTTTGACGAAATATCCAGAATTCGAGAATTTAATATCGTTACTGGCGAAATCATCCAAGATTATGAAATTCTTTCTTTATTCCCTGCATCGCACTTTTTAACAAACCGCGATACGTTAGAAGAATCAATGGCACGTATTAAAGCCGAGTTAATTGAACGAATCGCGTATTTTAAGAACAATAATATGCCTTTAGAAGCAGAGCGTATTGAACAAAGAACGATGTATGACTTAGAAATGTTAAGAGAAATGGGTTCGTGTAGTGGTGTTGAAAACTATTCTAGACATTTAGCTTTACGTCAAGCGGGAGAAACTCCATCCGTATTAATCGATTTCTTTCCTGATGATTTTTTGCTTGTCATTGATGAGTCACACGTAACATTACCGCAAGTAAGAGGAATGTTTAATGGTGATAGATCAAGAAAACAAACACTGGTTGATTATGGATTTAGATTACCGAGTGCCCTAGATAACCGTCCCCTCAATTTCGATGAATTTTTGCATAAAATTAATCAAGTTATCTATTGCTCCGCAACGCCAGGAGATTTTGAATTAGAAAGAGCTGGCGCAATTATTGAACAAATCATTAGACCAACAGGGTTAATTGATCCCGTTGTTGAAGTAAGACCAAGCACAGGACAGATTGATGATTTGATTCAAGAAATAGAAAATACAATCGCAAGAAATGAACGAATTTTGATTACAACACTAACAATTAAGATGAGCGAAGATTTAACTGAATATTTAAAAAGTTTAGGATATAAAGTCGCATATCTACACTCTGAAATAAAATCACTTGAGAGATTGGATATTTTAAGAGCACTTCGAATTGGAACTCACGATATTTTAGTAGGAATTAATTTATTAAGAGAAGGATTGGATTTACCAGAAGTATCATTTATCGGCATTTTAGATGCAGATAAAGAAGGATTCTTAAGAAGTTCAAGGTCTTTAGTTCAAATTATAGGTCGTGCTGCTAGAAATGTTAATGGCAAAGTTGTTATGTATGCGGATAAAATAACTGATTCAATGGCATATGCGATTAGTGAAACGAATCGTAGAAGAACTATTCAGATAGAATACAATATAAAAAATAACATAACGCCTACCACGATACTTAAAAAAATCTATGACTCGATTTCGATCAAAACGGATGCCTCCTCAAAAGATGTTGATTATAAACATTTAAGTAAAAAAGAAATTGAGAAGAGTATTTCAATATTGGAAAAACAAATGTTATCTGCTGCCAAAGAACTTGATTTTGAACGAGCAGCAGAATTAAGAGATATTATTATTGATCTAAGAGGACACTTAAAGTGAAATATTTTATGCTTGTTCTTTCTGTTATTTTTACACTTTTTGTTTTTTCAATGTCTTTAGAAACAGGTGAACAATCTAGTGCGGTTAGTTCTAGAGTCAGTTTATCCTTATATAATATAATAGGAAACATTTTCCCAAACAATCATATTGATTTTGATACATTTCATTTATATATAAGAAAGCTAGCACATATTACCGAGTTTTTTATTTTGGGGGTCTTATGGCTATCCACGTTTTACTTATTTAAATGGAATATTACTTTGGCGATTTTCCTAGGGCTTCTAATTGCTTCACTTGATGAGGGAATTCAGTTGTTTATTGTAGACAGAGGACCAAGTTTGATTGATTTATTGGTGTTTGATTTTTTAGGATATCTACTTGGGCAAGGATTTGTTAGACTATTTTTTATCAATAAAAATAAAGTCTCTTTTTGAGACTTTTTTATTTTTTTTAAAATATTTTCAAAAAACACTTGCTTTTTAAAACAAAACTTAATATAATTAATGTGTAAGTTAAATAAATCAAACAAAATCAATAAAATAATAGATAAAATCAATTAATTGGTTC
>JAQUZN010000024.1 GCA_028691315.1 Candidatus Izemoplasmatales bacterium
GAGGAGTGTTATATATGAAAAAAGCAATCATAAAGAATATCTGTTGCGAAGGTTGTGCCAGAGATGTAAAATATATATTAGAGAACATTTACGGTATAACAAACGTATATGTTTCAGTTGATGAAGGATATGCCACTTTTGAAGGATATGTGTCTGAAAAAGTCATTACTCAAGCACTTAAAGAAGAAGGATATCAACTCGAAAAAATTGTCAAATTATAATGAAAAAAGCTCGAAAAGAGCTTTTTATTTTCTTGTTTGATAGATGAAAACGTTTTATATTTAGATTTTTTTTGAAATATTTTAAAGCCTATCATTTTGCAGTTTTTTTTTGATATAATTAAAGATTATGGAACTTTCTTCAAAACACTTAGAATATTCTATTATATTCTCAAGATTAAAATTGATTGCTTAAGGAGTTATATATGGAAAACTTAATTAGAGATGTTATCGAATTAGACAAAAAATTTAGAACTCAAGTCGAATTATTAGAAGCCGAAAAATCAAAAATCGGTGATTTTTTGCGTATTGAGAAGGCGAAACTAGAAAAAGTTTACCAAAATGATGCAAAAGTTAAATTAGACACGAAAAAAGCTGAAATTAATCTAGATTTAGATCACCGAAAAGAAAAAGCTCAAAAAGACTATGATATGACATTAAAAAAACTTGAAGCTAATTTTAATAAAAACAAGGCTGAGTGGATTGAGACAATTTACCAATTCTGTACAGAAGAATAGAGGGCCAAAGGGGATGAAGCCATGAGTTCATGGACAAGTAATGCGATTATTACCAAAGCCAAAGCAATCTATGGTAATCGTCTCAAAGAAGAAGACTATAAAGAGTTAGTTAAGAAGAAGTCCGTGTCTGATATCGTGAGATACTTAAAATCAAACGAAAATTATAAAGAGTTACTTGAAGATATTCAAGACAGCACGGTTCATCGTGGTCAACTTGAGGAAATGATAAAGAAAACCATTTTTAATTCCACGCTAAAACTAGTAAAATTTATAGAGATGAAAGATAAAGAGTTTTATGAACTCAATTTAAATCAAAGAGAAATTGACTTAATTTTAGCGACCATTCGAGCGATAATTTCTGACTCATCAAAGGAAGTAATTTCAGAATTTCCGACTTTTTTTATTAGACATGCTCATTTTGATATTTACAATTTAACAAAATCAAAGACATATCAGGAAATGCTTGATTCATTGGTGGGAACTATTTATTATGATAAATTAATTCCTTTCTATGAGAAAGATGCTAAAAACATTAAGTATCCAGAAATCGAACAGACTCTTGATCATTGTTACTATGAATGTGTATTTCGAATTATTTCCGAAAATTATAAAGGAAAATTAAAACGAGATTTAGAAAATATATTCATTACAAAGATAGAACTTACAAACATTATCAAGATATATCGGCTTAAGAAATTTTACCAATCAGATGTTGATGCGATTAAAAAAACTTTAATCACGAAATACTCTCGAATTAGCGAAAAAAAAATTAATGAAATTGCAGAATTAAAAGATGCAGACATGGTTTTAAGTTTTTTAGAAAAATCTGAATATTCAAAATTTTTAGATGAAGATGATTATGTTTTTATTGAATACTACGCAGAAAAAATAAAGTATAATTTGGCAAAAAGATATATGTATTTTTCATCGGATGCACCTACTGTATATTCCTCTTTTTTAATTCTTAACGAGATAGAAAGAGAAAACCTTTTTAACATCATTGAAGGAATCAGATACAATTTAGATGAAAGTGAAATAGAAAAAATGCTGATTTACTAGGAAGGAGTTAACACATGAGCAAATCAAAGATGAAACTTGTGAATATTATTTCATACCTTGATAATCTTCAACCTGTATTGGAAAAATTCGTTACTTTTCCTTGTTTTGAACCGGTTAGTTCAGATAAAATCATTGATACTGTTCATGGCACAAGTGCATATACATCTCTAGATGAAACGACTCCCTTATTAAAAGAAATTAGTGATATTGAGCACGATTACAAAATTGAGATTGACACATTATCAATTGAGTCTGCAATAGATTCTTTTGATTCTATGAAAGATGAAATTACTTTTGTTCATAAAAAACTTCAAGACCTAGTTTCAGAAAAAAAGTTATTATTTGATTTATTAAAAAAATACGAAGACGCATATACTCAGGTTGATTACATATCCACTCTAGATGTATCTCTTGATGATATTTTTTCATGTAGTTATATTGTTGCTAGAGTCGGAACTCTCCCACTTGATAGTGTTGATAAACTGAAGTATTATACAACAAAACCGTTTATTTTTAAGTCCTTTAAAGAAGATCAAAAAGTGAGCTGGTGTATGTATTTCACGACTAACTTTTTAGAACGAGAAGTGGATAATATTTTTTCATCACTGTTATTTGAAAGAATTTATATCCCTGATTTTGTCCATGGGACTCCAGAAGACGCAATGAAATATTTGAAATCTGAGATAGAAGTTACTAAGGGACAAATCGAGAGAGTTGATATAGATACTCTTGAACTTATTCATATTCATCAAGAACCACTGATTCAAATGAAAAGTGAGTTATTACTACTCGACAAAGTACAAAAAGCTGAGAAATATGTTGTAGTACTTGGGGCGAGGTTTTATATTACTGGGTTTATTGATGAAAATCATGAAGAAAATGTGAATCAATTATTTTCCTCAATTAAAGATGTTGAAGTTATATTTAGGCCTTCAGACAGCGATAAACGCCTAAAAGTTCCTAAAAAAATCAATAAAAAAATATGCAATAAATAACACAAAGTATCACAATAATTGAAATCGATAATGTGTGGAAAGGAGACTTCGAATGGCAATAGCTAAGACAGAACTGGTGAATATCTCGTCTGATTTACATAATCTTGATTCTGTGTTAGAAAGATTTGTAGATTTGAAATGCTTTCATCCGGTTTTATCGAGTCAAATTGTTGATTGTGTTCATGGACTAACTTCATTTACATCTGATAATCCATGTAATGTTATTCTCAATGAATTAATAGAAATAGAAAAAGAGTTTGAATTTGCAATTCCATTAGTTGAAGTCACTACAATTGACTATTCACTTGATAAGATGAACGATTATGTGTCTACTACTCACCAAAAATTAAAATCACTTGTAAATCAAAAGAAAGACACTTTAGAACTGATACGAAAATATGAGGATGCATTAATCCAAGTTAAAAACATTGAAAGCTTAGATATTTCACTAGACGATGTGTTCTCTTGTGATTATGTATATGCTAGAGTTGGAAGACTTCCAACGGATAGTGTCGAGAAATTACGTTTCTACCGTTCAAGGCCATTTATATTCAAATCATTTAGTGTGGATAAAGATTATAGTTGGTGTATGTATTTTACAACCAATGAATATGAACGTGAAGTGGACAATATTTTCTCTTCTTTGTTCTTTGAAAGAATCCATATTCCAGATTTTGTCCACGGAACTCCTGTAGATGCGAAATTGACACTAGCTAAAGAAATAGAAGTAGCATCCAGTCAACTAGATAAAATTCAAGTTAGTATTAATGATGCTTTAGAAGATAGCGATCATGATCTATCCGTTATTATGGCGGAATTATTATTTCTAAACAAAATCTATGAAGCTAAAAAATATGTTGTGGGACTTGGCGATAAATTTACTATTAACGGTTTTATTGAACCTAAAGACGAAATGGTTATAAAAGATAAATTTAAAGACTTAGAAGATATTGAAATTCAAATTCGTCCAGCCGATAGTGATAAAAGGTTGAAAACTCCGACAAAATTAAAAAACAGATGGTTTTCGAGACCGTTTGAAATGTTTGTGGAGATGTATGGATTGCCATCTTATGGTGATATCGATCCAACACCTTTTGTCGCAATTACATATTCACTATTATTTGGTATTATGTTTGCGGATTTAGGACAAGGAATATTATTGTCTTTGATTGGACTCATACTTTTCAAATGGAAAAAATTGAAATTAGGTGAAATTGCAATTCGTATTGGATTATCCTCAGCGTTCTTTGGCTTATTATTTGGTTCATTCTTCGGTAATGAAGAAATTTTAACCCCATTTTATACGAAGATACTTGGGCTTGCTGGAAAACCAATCGAAGTGATGAACTCTGATTTTACGATGACTTTAATTATCATTGCCGTTTTACTGGGTTCCTTATTAATTGTTATGTCTATATCGATAAATATATACATAAACTTTAAAAAAAGACGAATACCGGAAATGTTTTTCTCACACAATGGTGTTTCAGGTTTGCTATTTTACTTATTTGTATTTGGCGGATTGGTGTTGAAACTCAAATTTGGGGTAAATATATTCTCTTGGTTAACCATTTCTTTATTTGTGGGTATACCATTGCTTCTAATCTTTTTTAAAGAACCACTTGAACGAAAAATTCATGGTGGAAGATTATTTCCTAGCGGATTTGGCGGATTCTTTGTAGAGGGATTCTTTGAACTTTTTGAAGTATTATTGTCATATATAACAAACACAATGTCATTTATGCGTGTTGGCGGTTTCGTTATTGCCCATGCTGGAATGATGCTTGTCGTTTACAGTTTAATGCAGATGGGTTCATCGGTAATATCTACAAGTATTATCTTTGTAGTTGGAAACTTATTTGTGATGGCGCTAGAAAGTATGATTGTTGGAATTCAAGTATTACGTCTTGAGTTTTTTGAAATGTTCTCACGTTTCTACGAAGGCGATGGAATACCATTTAAAATATTACAATAAAAAAAATATATATTAGGAGGAATAAAAAATGTTAAACGTATTTGAAATTATTGTGCCTTTGATTGTTATCGTATTAATATCACTTCCTTTAGTTAAAGTATTTCAAGGGAAAGTTACTAAAAGATCAGCTAAAAACAGATTGGTTACTCACATAGCTAGTTTCTTTTCACTACTAGCATTATCACTTGTGTTCCAGTTTTCTGGCGTTCATGTGTTTGCGGCTGCTTCAGCAGCATTAGATGGTTCCATTGCGCAAGGCTTAGGATTCTTAAGCGCTGCTTTGGCTACAGGTATGAGTGCACTTGGTGCAGGTATTGCCGTTGCAGCTGCTGCACCAGCAGCGATTGGCGCTTTTTCAGAAAACGAAAAGAACTTTGGTAAATCAATGATCTTCGTTGTTTTGGGAGAAGGAGTTGCCATTTATGGTGTACTTATCTCAATCTTAATCATCGGGAAACTATAAAAACGAGAGAAGGATTTTTATGAAATTCACCTTAATCAGTGACAATATTGATACGCTTGTAGGAATGCGCCTTGTAGGAATAGAAGGTGTTGTTGTGCATACTCGCGAAGAGGTTTTGAATGAACTTGAAAAAGCAATTCAAAACGAAGATATTTGTATCGTGTTAATAACGACTAAACTGATTGAACTATGTCCAAAAGTAATCTCAGAATTAAAACTAAAACAACCAAGGCCGCTGATTGTCGAAATTCCAGACCGACATGGATCCGCAGATATCGGAAAAGCAATAGACCGATATGTCAGTGAAGCTATTGGTGTGAAACTGTGAGGTAAACATAATGGAATATTACTCAAGCGATCAATTATTTAAGTATTTTTCTGCGGAAATTAAATCTTCTGCAAATGCGAAAATGAATCAATTACGTAAGGAAATTGATGAATTGAAAGCCGTGCAATTAAAAAAGATTGATGAGGAATTAAAAAGTTCTGTTGAGCGAGCATTAACGCTTGAATTGAAAGAGGCCGATACGGATTATAGTTATGAAATAAATCGGATATTGATGGAAAACTCAAAAAAATTGATGAACAAAAGAACAGAATTGTTGAATTCGGTTTTTAATGAAGTCAAATCAAAGTTACTTTTATTTTTAAAAACAGATGAATATAAATCATTAATGAATATAAAGGTTGAAAGCTTAAATACACTTTTTAAAAACAAAAAAGTGATTTTTAATATTATGAAGAACGACAAATTACTTACTGATGCAATTATAAATAACTTTCATAACGAATATGAAATAAAACCTACAGATAAGATTGTTCTTGGCGGTTTTTTTGCAGACTGTGATGAATTAGGAATTGAAGTCGATGAAACACTTGATTTCAAACTTGAGGATAAAAAACAATGGTTTTATGAAAAATCAAATTTATTCATTAATAAGTAGTGACCGAATTGTTAAAAAAGAGGTGAAACAATGAACCAAGCGAATATATATTCAATCAACGGACCGGTTGTGAAAGTGGATAATGTTTATGATTTTAAAATGCTAGAAATGGTTTATGTCGGTTATAAAAGATTGATGGGAGAAGTTATTTCAATCACAAAAGACCATACAACTATCCAAGTATATGAGTCAACCACTGGTCTAAAACCAGGAGAACCAGTATTTTCTAGTGGAAACCCTGTTTCTGTTACCTTAGGGCCGGGAATTTTATCGAATATTTTTGATGGAATAGAGCGACCATTACTTTCCATAGCGGCTAAAGAAGGAGTTTACATTTCGGCAGGAAGTGACGTTGATTCTTTAGATACCGAAAAATTATGGGATGTTTTAATTACTGTAAAACTTGGCGATAAGCTTAAGTTTGGTGATATTTTTGCTACCACACAAGAAACTTCTATGATTGAGCATCGGTTCTTAGTCCCTTATCAAGTATCAGGAGAGGTTATCGAAGTTCAAAAAGATGGAAAATATAGTATAAATCAACCAATTGTTAAATTAAAGGATGAACTCGGAAACGTTCACCCATTAACAATGGTTCAAAAATGGCCAATTAAAACACCAAGACAAGTATTCAAGAGACTTCCGATTTCAGTGCCACTGATTAGTGGTCAACGGATTATTGACACTGTTTTCCCAATCGCAAAAGGTGGAACTGCAGCAGTTCCGGGTGGGTTTGGAACTGGAAAAACAATGATGCAACATCAATTTGCAAAATGGTGTGATGCTGATATTATTGTTTATGTTGGTTGTGGTGAACGTGGGAACGAAATGACTCAAGTTTTGGAAGAAATGACTCAACTAATCGATCCAAAATCTAATCGACCATTAATGGAAAGAACAGTATTAATTGCTAATACCTCAAATATGCCTGTTGCCGCAAGAGAAGCAAGTATCTATACAGGAATTACAATTGCTGAATATTACCGCGATATGGGCTACCACGTGGCCGTGATGGCAGATTCTACATCAAGATGGGCTGAAGCTTTACGTGAAATTAGTGGACGTTTGGAAGAAATGCCTGCTGAAGAAGGATTTCCAGCATATTTACCTAGTAGAATTGCGCAGTTTTATGAGCGTGCTGGTTATATGGAAACAATCAATCATAAAATTGGTTCAATCACAATCATTGGAGCTGTTTCGCCACAAGGTGCTGATTTTTCTGAACCAGTTACACAAAATACAAAACGATTTGTTAGATGCTTTTGGGCGCTTGATAAGCAGCTCGCTTACGCAAGGCATTACGCTGCAATCAACTGGAATTTAAGTTATTCTGAATATATAAGTGATTTAACAAAGTGGTATAACAAAAATGTAGATATCAGGTTTTTAACGAATCGCCAAAAAATTATGGCATTACTCGCTGAAGAAAACAAATTAATGGAAATTGTGAAGTTAATTGGTAGTGATGTTTTACCTGATGATCAAAAATTGATTATTGAGATTTCTAAAGTCATTCGAATTGGTTTCTTACAACAAAATGCATTCCATAAAGAAGATACATTTGTACCATTAGAAAAACAGTTACGAATGATGGATGTTATATTATATCTATACAAAGTTTCACAATTATTTTTACAAGAAGGAAAAGCGTTTAGTCTTCTATTGAGAACAAACTTATTTGAAAAAGTAATCAAAATGAAATATGATGTGCCTAATGATAAATTAGAAATGTTTGATGATTATATGCCACTAATTGATGACACAGTAAGTAAAATCAAGTAACGAAGGAGGGATTTTTTTGAATCTTCAATATATAGGATTAGAAGAAATAAATGGCCCTTTAGTGTTCCTGGACCACGTTGAAAATGTTGGTTACGAAGAAATGGTTGAAATTCAACTAAGTAATGGAACCACTCGTTATGGTAGAGTTGTCGAGATTGAAGGCACAAAGGTTGCTATTCAAGTATTTGAAGGGACAAATTCAATGTCACTTTCGAATACGAAAATTAAGTTTAGTGGTCGTCCAATGGAGATTGGATTATCACTTGAAATATTAGGACGAACTTTTAGTGGCTCAGGAGAACCTATCGATGGTCTTGGCCCAATTTTCGTCGATGAATTTCAAGATATTAACGGTAGACCATTAAATCCTGTTTCTAGAGTATATCCAAGAAACTATATCAATACTGGTATTTCTACGATTGATGCCTTAACAACATTAATCCGCGGACAAAAATTACCGATATTTTCAGGTTCAGGATTACCCCATAATGAACTCGCAGTTCAAATTGTAAAACAAGCAAAAATATCTGAAGAAGAAGGCCAGCAGTTTTGTATTGTTTTCGCTGCGATGGGCGTTAAAAATGATGTTGCAAGCTATTTTAAAAGATCTTTTGAAGAGGCGGGTGTATTAGAAAAAGTAGTTATGTTTGTCAATGTTAGTAATGATCCTATCATTGAAAGATTACTAACTCCAAGATGTGCACTTTCTGCCGCTGAATATTTAGCATTTAAACATAATATGCATGTACTGGTTATTTTGACTGATATCACATCATATTGTGAAGCTTTACGTGAATTTTCATCAAGCAAAGGTGAGATTCCAGGAAGAAAAGGATATCCAGGTTATTTGTACTCAGACCTTGCATCTATGTATGAGAGAGCCGGAATTGTGAATAACTCAAAAGGCTCTGTCACACAAATTCCAATTTTAACCATGCCTAATGATGATATTACGCATCCAATTCCAGACTTGACTGGGTATATTACCGAAGGTCAGATTGTACTAGACAGGGATTTATATCAAGTGGGGGTCTATCCTCCGGTTGGCATTTTACCTTCGCTTTCAAGGTTAATGAAGGATGGTATTGGGGAAGGATTTACTAGAGCTGATCATCAGTCAGTCGCAAATCAAATATTTGCATCATACGCCAAAGTTCAAGAGGCAAGAAGTCTTGCGTCTGTAATTGGTGAAGATGAGTTGTCTTTAGTAGACAAACAATATATTCAATTTGGTGAGTTGTTTGAAGAAAAATTTATTTCTCAAGGTTTTGAAACTAATCGTTCTATCGAAGAAACTCTAGACTTAGGATGGTCTTTATTATCACTTTTACCAAGACAAGAATTAGATCGTACTGATGATGAATTATTGAAACAATATTATAACCATGATTTAGCCATTGAGACCTTTGATATTAAACAGAAGAGTGTTGTTAAAGAATTAAGTCAAATTAATGAAGGCTCCTAATGGCAAATAAACAAGTATTTCCAACCAAAGGAAATCTCATGGCGATTAAAAAAACAAATGTTTTAGCTCATCTTGGATATGATCTAATGGATCGAAAACGTAATATTTTGATTCGTGAAATGATGCTTTTAATTGAAGATGTTAGAAAATTAAGAGATGAGATTGCTTCAACTTATCAAAAAGCATATCTAGCTTTGCAAGAAGCCAATATTACCCTTGGAGTTGTAAGTGATATTGCCAAAGCTATTCCAATTGACAATGGACTGAATATTACATATCGTAGTGTTATGGGGGTTGAAATCCCTAAACTTTTATATGACAAACAACCAATAAAAGTTACGTATGGATTTTCAAGCACGAATACAAAGTTTGATTATGCATATAAAAACTTTTTAAAGGTACGTGATTTAACGATTCTTCTAGCCGAAATTGATAACTCGGTATATCGTTTAGCAAATGCGATACGAAAGGCTAGAAAAAGAGCGAACGCACTGAAAAATGTTGTTATACCTGATTTCGAAAATAACATCAAATACATAACGGATGCTTTAGAAGAAAAAGACCGTGAAGAATTCTCTAGAAAAAAAGTAATCAAACAATCGCAAGCGAAGTAAGCTGTTTTTTCATTGACACTAAATCACATTTTATGTTTGAAAAAGAGTCGTAGAATCAATAAATTTCTTGACTATTGAAGGCTAATAGTTGATAATAGTATTAGACTCTTTTTAGGGGTGTGGTGTCAACGGTAGCACGACAGTCTCCAAAACTGCTTGTACGGGTTCGAATCCTGTCACCCCTGCCAAAAATCATACAAACAGATAATACTTCAGGTATTGTCTGTTTTTTTAAATAATATGTTAGAATTATAGTTAGTGAAAAATAAATTAGTTATTTAAATTAAGGAGTATCAGTGATGGACATAAAACAATGCGTCAAAGATGCTTTTTCTGTCATTGGAAAAGTGGAACTTGGAAATTCACAAAACGGAGTTGAATGGATTAAGGAATTATGGAAAGATGCTAACACCAATTTTGATCAAGTCTTTATGTTAGCAAAAAAAGACGATAGTGGTAGACCAGTTGGTTTTTGGGGAGCAATGAGCGATGAAACTATGAGTTTCTTACCTTGGAGAGATTTAACTAGAGGATATTATCTTGCGGGTGTAGAAGTAAATGAAGATGCAGTTCCACCCAAAAATTGGATAAAATGGCATATTCCTAGTTTTAAATACGTTTGCGTTAAAATTGAAAACGATTATGAATCTG
Source organism: Candidatus Izemoplasmatales bacterium (assembly GCA_028691315.1). Lineage (GTDB taxonomy): Bacteria > Bacillota_I > Bacilli_A > Izemoplasmatales > Hujiaoplasmataceae > JAHIVB01. The sequence continues at coordinate 10,685 of JAQUZN010000024.1, forward strand.
TAATACAAACAGTGTTATATAAATACCTTCCAATTCATGGACTGAAGTTATGTGGTGCAATCCAAGAGTTTAACAATCCTATCGAAAACGGCCAATTGTATTTGTATTTTCCTATTGAACGACTATCCTAATATGATTTTTTTAATATTTTTTATAGTGCCCTTTATTTTTAGTATCAATGATGTATAATACAATTAACAAGTATAAATTATTGAACAGAGGAGGATCTATGAAAACAAGTCATCGAATAAAAGAACTACGCGGAATCGATGAAGAACAAGACAAGGTAGTAGAAGAAGTTTTGGAAGCATACTATTTCTTTAGAAGACCCGATGAGATCCAAACAATAACTGCAACACTCGCAATAATCAATGAATACAAGGATATGACTAGTGTATTTTGTGCAAATTGCGATAAAGAACATTTTTGTGAAGACTGTTTACCAATGAAAAAAAGAGAGGTCTTCACCAAAATCGAAGATATTCTTGTAGACCAGATGGAACACTTACCAGACATTTACCGTATTTAATCTATTTACTAAAAAAGCCGACTTTACGGCTTTTTTGTTTGCAAAAAAAAGTATATTTTGACAAATTAATGATATAATTATGAAGTATTAATAAGTGAGGATTTAAATGAAAAAATTAGAATTATTAGCGCCTGCAGGAAATATCGATGCTTTGATTGGTGCGATCAACGCTGGAGCAAATGCTATTTATGTTGGCGGAAAGAAGTTTGGAGCTAGGGCTTTTGCGAATAACTTGTCTATTGAAGAACTGATTCACTTCATCGAGTTTGCACATGAGCACAACGCATTATTATATACCACAATTAACACAGTTATTTTTGATGAAGAAATATCATCTTTTTTTGAGTATACGGATCAATTAGTTTTAAATAAAGTGGATGCTTTTATTGTTCAAGACATTGGTTTAATGCGAAAACTGATTGAAAAATATCCAGATACACCTATTCATGCATCTACTCAAGTGAATACTTTGTCGATTAATCAAGTTAAGTATTTGAAAAATATGGGAGTAAAACGCATTATTTTGGCTAGGGAAACTTCACTTGATATGATTAAAGAAATCATAGCTAGTGTCGATATCGAATTAGAGGTTTTTGGGCACGGAGCACTATGTGTTTCTTATTCAGGAAATTGTTATCTAAGTTCTGTCAATGGCGAACGTTCAGGAAATAGAGGAGAATGCGCCCAACCATGTAGACTTGCCTATTCAATGTTAAAAGATAACGCTCTTTTTGAAAGACAAACCTATTTGTTATCGACAAAGGATTTAATGACTTTACCTGAAATTAATGAGATTATTGAATCAAACGTAGATTCATTAAAAATTGAAGGACGAATGAGAAAAAGCGATTACGTAATTACTGCTGTAAAGGCATATCGTAAAGCCATTGATGAATACTATTTAGCAAAACCGCATTTAGAAATGGATGCGGATATTGTTGATTTAAAAAAGGTCTTTAATCGTGATTTTACTAAAGGATACTTACTAAATGAAAAACCCTCATCGATAACTCAAATTTCTAGGCCCAATCATATGGGTGTCGAAATTGGCAAAGTATTATCCTATAACTGGGGAAAAACAGAAATATTATTATCTGGGACGCTTTCAAAAGGCGATGGTATTCGCATCATTGGCAAACATGATATTGGAGATCAAGTTTCAAAAATCATCAAAAACAGAGAAATTGTCAATGAAGCTTATGAAAATGATGTCATAATTATTGACTTGCCTAAGGCTGTGGATGAAAATGACATTGTTATGAAAACAATGGATATTCATCTATGTGAATCGACAATTCCTTATACCTTAGAAACTTATAAGTCGATTCCATTATGGGTTCAAGTGACAGCGCATTTGAATGAACCTTTGAAAATCTCCTTGACTGATGAAGTTTATCAAGTTGAAGTGTTAAGTGATTATTTGATTGAAAAAGCTCAGAGTCAAGCATCTACAATTGAAAAAATTATGAAACAAGTCGACAAATTTGGTCAAACTCCATATTTCCTATCAGGTCAAATGACAGACATTGATGAAATGATTTTTATTCCGAATCAAGTTATCAATGATACAAGGCGAAAAGCATTAGAATTAATTGTTCAAAAACGCACTTCAAGACCAGATAGAACAATCAACGATACTTCTATAGTTGAATTAGAAATTATTGAAGATTCTGGGTTTAATTTCGCGGTTAAAGTAGAAACAATTGACCAATTTGAAGCTGTACTTGAAACAGATATAAATATAATCATTGTTCCTGAAAACATGGATTTATCCTCTTATCAAAATTTAAATAAACATATTATATATACACTTCCGAGGATAAAGCCAAGCAAATATGTAACAAATGATAAGTCTGATGTTTTAATTCAAGACATTGGAGATTTTTACTACACAGCCAATCAAACTGTTTGGACAGATATATATATGAATATTACCAATTTGTATTCGCTTGAAGAATTGTTAAAATCTAATGCAAAAATGGTGTCATTATCGGTTGAAATGAATTTTATTCAGGTAAAGAATTTATTAGCATTATTTGAACAAATCCATCATTTCTATCCTCCAGTAATGGTCCTTGGGTATGGAAGAATTGACGCAATGATTACTAAATACTGTCCTATTTCCAAAGCTGAAGAATTGAATATCTCACATTGTCATATTTGTGATAAGCATGATTATACTTTGGTTGATCCAACTGGTTCCGAATATCCGCTTAAAAACGATGGAGATTGTAATATTAGAGTGCTAAATCATAAAGTGTTAAATTTGATTGAATTTGTACCCGAACTAAAGAAAAATCATGTATCAATCATTCGTCTAGACTTTACAGTAGAAACAAAAGAAGAAGTAAGAGCAGTCATTAATGCATTTCAAAACAAGATGAATAACCAATATTACCAAATGCCTGAGATGAAATACACTCATCTTCGGTTTCGGTACTAAACTACAAGAGGAAGCTTATGATTAATATATTCTCAAAAATTAAATGGTTTTTAAAAGATGAGTGGAAAAAATATCTATTGATGATTTTCCTTCTATTAGTAATTGCTTTTATTTCGTTGATGCCAGCAAAACTTTTAGGTTTAGCTATTGATACCATCGTTTCATTTGGAGTTACAAATACATCGCTGTTATGGATTGTTTCATTAATGATTGCTTTACCGGTTTTTCGATATGGGGTTAGCTTTTTATATAATTACATTCTTAATGTGGAAGCTCAAAAACTGACGTATTTATTAAGAAAAAAATATTTGAATCATCTTTTTTCAATGGACTCACAGTTTTATGAAACCTACACAAAAGGTGATCTAATCTCTAGAATTACCAATGATTTAGAGAGTACAACGACAGCTGCTACGTCTTTACTAGAAGGCATCGTTTTTAATTTTGCTATCATTGTATTTGCTGTTTTGTTAATGGGATTTACGATATCTTGGCCATTAACAATTGTTTCAGTCACAATCATGCCAATCGGACTTACGATTCTCAATCTCATTCGTTTTCAAAAAAGAAAGTATGTGAAAAGGCATCTTGAAATATATGCAGATATGACTGAAAAAGTATTAGAATCGGTTGAAGGAATGAAAGTTATAAGAGCATATGTCCAAGAAAAAGAAGATTTAGAAAAACAATATAATGCAGTAGATAAAGACATCGAATCTTGGAGATACATCGTTAAATTTGAAAACTGGTTTAATCCTTTATTTGAAGTTATCTATGGAATTGCATATATTCTTGCTTTCTCATTTGGTATTTATTTGATTATCAATCAAAAAATAACTGTAGGTGAATTAATAACATTTGTATCTTATGTTGGACTTCTATACGGTCCAATTATCTCAATTAGCACTGTCTTTTCGCAAATTAATAATGCCACCATTTCAGTAGATAGATACGATGAAATCATCAAAAAGGAAGCTACTGTTCATGACAGTGTGTCTTCACTTCCTATCATTCAGTTTAAAAATATTGATTTTAAAAATGTTACTTTCCAATATCCGTTTGACAAATCACCGGTGATTAAAAACATTACATTTTCCATTAAATATGGGGAAACCATAGGTATTGTTGGGCCTACTGGTTCAGGGAAGTCTACATTAATTAGGCAGTTACTAAGAGAATTTAATACAACTAACGGTTCGATTTTTATTGATGGAGTTTCAATAGAGCAGTACTTAATTGATGATGTAAGAGAACTAGTTGGATATGTTCCACAAGCGCATATGTTATTTAAGAAAACAGTTGACGAGAATATTTTAATTGGGAATCCAAGAGCAAATCTCGAACAACTTGATAAGGCAGTTAAAATTGCGGACTTTGAAAAAGATATTATTTACCTCACCGATGGCTACCATACGATGGTTGGCGAAGCGGGGTCTACATTATCTGGTGGACAAAAACAAAGATTATCAATTGCTAGAGCACTCGTGAAAGACCCAGAAATATTAATCCTTGATGATTCGTTAAGTGCTGTAGACGCAAAAACTGAAGATACAATTATTAAGCATTTAAAGGAATACCGAAAAGGAAAAACAAACATCATTATTGCACATCGTTTTTCAGCAATTCAAGATGCAGATCAAATATTAGTTCTCGAGGGTGGACGGATCACTCAACGGGGAACACATGAAGAATTATTAAGAGTAGAAGGCTGGTATAAGCAACAATATATCCAGCAGATTACGATGAAGTAGGCCTATATGAGAGCGATGAAGAAAGTATGGCGCTATATAGCCAAATATAAAAAACTGTTAGCAATAACGATTTTAGCAATGATTGTAGTCCAAATTTTAGGACTAGTTGCCCCATTAATTGTCAAATCCATTCTTGATGATTATTTAGTAGGAATTGAAAAACCTTGGTATGAAGTAACCGATGTAACTTCAACTTCTGTTTTTTATAATCAAAAGTACTATTCACAAAAAGAAGTAACTCAACACGAGACTTCGATAACAATCGTCGAAGGTTCATATTATTTTACAGATGAATTTGTGGAAGAAGGCACAAAATCAATTTCAGGAAATGTACTTACAGTCACGACACAAGAAAATATCGTATATACGTATGATATAACAAAACTATCTTCTGCCGAAGTGATTTTGTTTTATCAACCATTTGTTAAACCTTTAATGGTGCTTGTTGCATTATTATTCCTTCGTTTTCTACTTCAAATATTATTTACTTACATTCAACGAATTTCAACATCAATGATTAATGTGAACATTGTTCGGGATGCAAGGAAAGATGCAATTAAGACACTACAAAGAATGCCAATGTCATATTTTGAATCAGAACCTGCAGGAAAAATTGCGAACCGAGTAATCAGCGATGTTGGTGGAATGATGAATTTGTTTTCAACTATTATGAATCTTTTAGTAAACGCTAGTATGGCAGTAGTCTTTGCATATATTGGAATGTTTTATCTTGACTCCACACTTGCTTTAATCACATTTATTGTATTCCCATTTATTTATGTATGGCTTAGATTCTTTGTGAAAAAATTGAATACAATAGCAGAAAAAGTGAATGAACAAAACTCATTAATTACCGCAAGTTTGAATGAAATCATAAATGGAGTGTCAATTCTTCAAATTTTTAATTTTAAAAAACAAACTGAATCAACATTTGATGACTTAAGTCAAGATTTCATGAAAGAAAAAATCAAAGAAGTGAAACTTCACTTAAGTATTGGGTGGAATATGATAAGGCTAGTAGGTTCTTTAGTAACTGCTGCAATTGTTTTTTACTTTGGAAATGGATACTTAACGATAGCTGGGTTTGTAGTAACAGCGGGTATTATTTATGCTTATAACGATTACTTATCAAGATTAATTGAACCCGTTGGAACCTTATTTAGAGAAATCGGTAATCTTCAACATGCGATTGTAAGAACCGAAAGAATCTTTAAGATTATCGACGGAGAACAAGAAGATGATTCTTATGAAGAATTGCCAAAGTTTGAAGGACACATTAAATTTGATAACGTATGGTTTTCTTATAGCGAAGGATATCCAGTATTAAAAGGGATTAATTTAGATATTGAACCAGGTCAATTAGTAGGCTTAGTTGGACATACAGGTTCTGGAAAATCTTCATTAATGAGTATCCTTTTAAGGTTTTATGATTTTAAGTCTTATGATAAGGGTACGATTACCATTGATGGAAAAGATATTACTCAGTTTGCAAAAAGGTCATACCGTGAGCACGTAGGAATTATCTTACAAGACCCAATCTTATTCAAAGGAACGATTGCGGATAATATCAGGTTTGGAATGAAAGATGTAACTGATGAAGAAATCGAAAATGTTGTTAGAGAAATTGGTGGTTCCAAATTAATTGATAAACTTGAACATGGTATATTAGAAGTAGTGACAAGAGGCGGCGGAAATTTTAGTGTTGGAGAAAAACAAATCATTTCATTTGCTAGAGCAGTTATCCACAATCCGGAGATATTGATTATGGACGAAGCCACAGCCAATATAGATACAGAAACCGAAGAAATGATCCAAAAGGCATTGGAAAGAGTATCAGTTGGTAGAACAATGGTCATCATTGCTCACCGTCTTTCAACAATTAAGAATGCGGATAAAATCGTTGTATTAGAAAACGGAATTAAAATTGAAGAAGGAAAACATAAAGACTTATTGAGCAAGAATGGCGCATATGCAAATATCTATCGTTCACAAGTAAAAACAGTCTCTGAAAAGAGTTAAAAGACATCAATTCATTCACAAAAAATTCGTTTTTTATTTCTTTATTTCCTAGTCTTTTATGATATAATAATATAGACTGTAAGCGTTTTATACGAGAGGAGAAAGATTTATGAAAGAATATTCAGCAGAATTTTTAAAAAATGTCATCATCCTTGGACACTTAGGAAGCGGTAAAACTACTTTAACTGAGTCGCTCGCTTTTATTGCTGGTGCCATTGAAAAAAAAGGTGAGGTTGAACGCAAAAGCACGATTTCCGATTTTACACCTGAAGAACAAGCAAGACTTTCTTCGTTGTCCACTGGAGTCGTACCAGTAGAATTTAAAAATTTTAAATTTAATTTTTTAGATACTCCTGGCGCTGATGAAATGATTGGCGATGTTACATATGCATTAGAAGCAGCAAGCGGAGCTGTTTTAGTTCTAGACGCAACGAAAGGCGTTGAAGTCGGGGCAGAAAAAATGTGGAAAGAAATCCGAAAACACAATTTACCGGCAATTATTTACGTAAACAAAATGGACAAAGAAAATGTCAAGTTTGACACTGTTCTTGAAAACATTAAAGCAAAATTAGGAAAACAAGCAGTTCCTTTCTGTCTTCCAATTGGTAAAAAAGAAGAATTTTCAGGATTCGCAGATATCGTTGAATTAAAAGCTAGAATTTATGACGGTAACGCATGTATTGATGGCGATATTTTTGAAGATAAAATGGACAAAGTCCTTGAACTTCGCGAAGCATTGATTGAAAATGTTGCTGGAGCTGATGAAGTATTACTAGAAAAATTCTTTGGTGGTGAAGAGCTTACCATGGAAGAAATCAAAAAGGGATTACATTTATCTGTTCTTTCTGGAGAAGCAGTTCCTGTTATGGTAGGATCTTCGACAAAAGATGTTGGACCATTAACATTATTACATATGATTAGAGAGTATTTCCCTAGCATTTCTGAATTAAAACCATCTATTGGCAAAAAATTTGCTTCTGAAGAAGAAACGTCTAGAGCGTTTTCTGATAGTCAACCTTTCTCAGCATTTGTATTTAAGTCTTTAATTGATCCATTTGTTGGCACAATCAACTTAATGCAAGTGAAGTCTGGTACACTTAAGAAAGATCAAGAAGTTTTTATTTCGAATTTAAATGATACTGGAAAAGTTGGTCAAATCTTTTTCTTACAAGGAAAAACACAAATTCCAGTTGAAGTAGTTCATGCTGGAGATATTTGTGCTGTCGCTAAAATGGATGGAATTCATACTGGATCCACACTTTCGGATAAAAAAGCCGCAATTGAATATCCACTTGCAATGCCACCTTCACCTACAATGTACGTTGCAGTTCATCCGAAGAACAAAGCAGATGAAGATAAACTATCAAATGCTTTAAGCAAATTACATATTGAAGATCCAACTTTTGAAATTAAAAGAAATAAGGAGACTTCTCAACTACTAATTGGTGGTCAAGGAAGTATTCATATTGGTTATATTATTGATAAAATGAAAAACATGTTTAAAGTTGACCTGGAAACAGATGATCAACACATTGTTTATCGTGAAACAATTAAAGCAACAGCTACAGCAGATGGACGTTACATTAAACAGTCTGGTGGATCAGGTTATTATGGTGTTGTTGTAATGCGTTTTGAACCAACTGAAAAAGATTATGAATTTGATGAAGAAGTATTTGGTGGAGCGGTTCCTAGAAACTATTTCCCAGCAGTTGATAAAGGACTTCAAGAAACACTTGAACACGGTGTTCTTGCTGGATTCCCAGTGATTGGTGTCAAAGGTATTTTAACTGATGGTAAATATCATGCGGTTGACTCTAATGAATTAGCATTTAAACTAGCCGCTGGTCTTGCGTTCAAAGAAGCTTGTAAGACAGCGAAACCTTCTATCCTTGAACCAATATACAGAATTGAAGTTACAGTGAAAGATGAGTATATGGGAGACGTTCTCGGTGATGTTTCTAAACGTAGAGGTAGAGTTATGGGTATGGAACCAGCTGAAGATGGATATCAAAAAATCGTTGCTGAAGTACCTGAAGCAGAAATCACAAAATATACAATCGATTTAAAAGCAATGACTCAGGGTTCTGGTACATTCACTCGTGATTTTGTTAAATACGAAGAAGTACCTGCTAACTTGATTCCAAAAATTATTGAAGACCACAAAAAATTAACAGAACACTAAAAAAGTAAAAGGCGGACAAATTGTCCGCCTT
>JAQUZN010000002.1 GCA_028691315.1 Candidatus Izemoplasmatales bacterium
TTATGGAATTCGATTAAGTTTTCGACTATTCTAGCGGTATTACAAACATTTATCTCTGCAATTACTGGTTTTGCATTTGCTAGATATGAATTTAGAGGAAAGAAATTCTTATATACCGTTTTATTACTATCCTTTATTATTCCTGTTCCAATTCTACTTATTACGCAATATAATATGTTTTCAACTGTCTATACTTCCATGGGATGGATTGGCGCTGGAAAAGGTCTAAATACTTATGATTCACAACTAATCATGGCATTTTTCGGACAAGGAGTTAATTCAGCAATTTTGATTTTGATTTTTGTTAACTTCTTTAAGATGATTCCAACAGATTTATATGAAGCTGGTAAAATTGACGGAGCGAATCCGCTTCAATTATTTTGGCACATAACAATCAAATTATCGTTATCCACAATCATTGTTGTATTCCTCTTTTCATTTGTTTGGAATTGGAATGAATCATATGTTACAGAATTCTTCGTTGGCGATGGAGTCGATTTATTTACCAACCAACTAGGAAAGTTTGACTCTTTATTTGGCTCACGAATTTCTGATGCTAGACAAGAAGGCGATTCTGTTCAATTAGTGGAGTCTTATAAAATGGCGGCGACAGTTGTGTCGATTATTCCACTTTTAATTCTTTATTTCTTAGGACAAAAATCGTTCGTTGAAGGAATCGAAAAGACAGGTATTACTGGAGAGTAGAATGTTTAAAAAAATAATCGTAACAATGCTTTTCTTGGTTTTATCATTAGTGCTTTTTGCTTGTGATAAAATAAGCAATACGGAAACATTGATTACAACTGGTTTAACTGAAAGTTCTTTGGAGACAACGACAACTTTAGACGCATGTAAAGCATTGCACGTATCATATGTGTATGATGAGCTTGACTATAGACTTGTTTTCGCCGATGAATTTGAAAACCCAAGTGGCATCCCTTCAATTCTGAAATGGAAGTATCAAACTGGTGATGGCGGTTGGGGAAATGATGAATTACAATATTATACAGATGGATTAAATTCAACCGTAGTAGATGGTTCTTTGGTTATTAGTGCAAGAAAAGAATCTTTAGGTGATTCACAATACACTTCATCAAGAATGAATTCTGTCAAAAGTTTCCTCTATGGTAAATTTGAAATTAGAGCTATGTTGCCACAAGGGAGTGGAACTTGGCCTGCCATTTGGATGATGCCAGAAAAATCAATGTATGGCAGTTGGCCAAACAGTGGTGAGATTGATATTATGGAACATATTGGAGTGGATATGAATAAAGTTCATTTCAGTATTCATACCGAAAAGTATTACTTCAAAATCAATACACAGAAGACGTTTGTTTCAATTATTCCCAGTGTAAGTACTGAGTACCATATCTATGGAATTGAGTGGCTACCAGATAAAATTATTTTTTTCGTTGATGATGTGATAAAGTGGATTTACTCGCCTACAAATTATGTAGATTGTCCTAGTTCAGCTGAGTGGCCATTTGATAAACCATTCTACTTAATTCTCAATTTAGCAATTGGTGGATGGGGTGGAACTCCTTATGCTTCATTTATCGAAGAACAGATGAAGGTAGATTATGTGAGAGTTTATCAAGCAAATAACCTTTTTCCATAAAAGTTAGCATGAACTTATAATAATTATGATATAATAAATGCTGACAAATTGTCGGCATTTATTATATCCAAAGGATGATTCTAGATGGATTTAAAACGAACTGAATTAAAATACATTATCACATTCGATGACTATTATAAACTAAAAAATGAATTACGTTTTTTAATGGATTTGGATGCTCATTCATCAATAGAAACCAAAGATTATCATATTAAGTCACTCTATTTTGATGATGTTTACGATTCACATGTGATGGAAAAAGCAGATGGAGTTGAGTTTCATCAAAAATTTCGGATTCGATCTTATGGAGATGAAAATGCTAGATTAGAGTATAAAACCAAAGTTGGTAATCTAACAAGCAAGCAATCTATGTGGCTATTAAATGGACTTGAAAATGCAATTATGAATCAAAATTATGATTTTTTGTTTCGTTATATTAAAGAGCCACTCATTGAACAGTTGGTCGTTAGAATGAAAATGGATCATTTGAAACCCGTCATATGGGTTGATTATGATCGAGAAGCATACACATATTCCGTTGGAGATGTTAGAATCACTTTTGATAAAAATATCGAAGCTTCTATCTTTAACAGGGCATATCCATTTACTAGAAGAATTTTAGAACCTAAAACAATGATTTTAGAAGTGAAGTATACAGAAATACTTCCTGATTTTATAAATAAAGTTGTGATGCATCGTAATTTTCAAGTGTTGTCATACTCAAAGTATTATATGAGTTGGCTCTTGCTTGAATCATAAGGAAAAGAGGATAATTTTATGACAATGCTTTTTTTATCTATTATTGATGTGTTAGGAGAACTCGAGTCACTTGAGTTATCAATTCCAGAGATTATTTTAAATTTATTGATCGCATTACTTGTTAGTTTATGGGTTTTATGGATTTACAAACTAAGCTATCAAACGACAGTGTATAACAAAAGTTTTTCTATGACATTACCGATTTCAGCACTTGTAACGACGATGGTCATCATGGCTGTGTCGACAAACGTTCTATTATCACTTGGAATGGTAGGAGCACTTTCTATTGTTCGGTTTAGAACTGCGATAAAAAACCCCCTAGACACTATTTTTATGTTTTGGGCTATTGGTATTGGGATTACTGTGGGGGCAAATTCAAGTGTTCTAGCTATCATTGGCAGTATTGTTATTGGGCTAAGCATTCTGTTTGTTCAAACACTTGAAATTTTCACTACACCATATATATTAATTGTTTCAATAAATGGCGAATATGATGAAATGCTAATTATGGATGAAGTTAAAAAAATCTATGCGAAATATCAAGTAAGAAATAAATCCATTGAGAAAGATCACACTGAACTTACTTTTGAAGTGCGTGGGAAAAAGGGGATGGAAAAGCACATTGATCCTTTAAAAACTCTTCCTGGAGTTTCTCAAGTTTTGTTATTAAGCTACAGAGGAGATTATGTTTTATAAGAAGTGAAGTGACTATTTTGAAGCGAAAAGTGATTCTTTATCATAAGTCAAACGAAAGCGATAATTTAATCGCTTTTTTGTCTTTATCTGAATCAATAACTTTTGAGAAGAAGAAGGATCATTTTTTTGAAATAACAACTGACCTGTTTGAAGATGAGTTTGACTTGTCTAATTTACGAGGAATGGCATTACAAGAAATATACCAAGACTTTACAGCATTTATTTGTCCTAATTCCGGCGTATTTGATATGAAGTTAACTTATGAAGTGTTACCTCTTGTATCATTTGGCGTATACACACCTGAATCTTTGATTAAGGCCATTTGTTTCTTAAATCAAGGAGAATACATTACTAGACTAAAAAGCTTCTACAATAATCATTTTGGGCATGAAACCATTGATTCGATACTTGGTTTTATTAAAAATGATATGAACGCCACAAAAGCATCAAAAGAGTTATATATGCACCGTAATACCATGAATTACCGACTAGATCACTTTGTTGAAAAAAGTGAAGTAAATGTCAGACATTTTACTGGTGCGTTTGCATTTTACTTGCTGTTTAGTTAGCATTTGTGCACTTTGCATATATGCTTTTTTTGATGATTTTTATATAATATAAGCGAATCTAAAATATATAGGAGGAAATTATGTCTACATTAACATTTAAACATCTCGACAAGGTTTATGATAATGGTGTTCAAGCAGTTTTTGACTTTTCTTTAGAAGTTAAGAACAGAGAATTCATCGTTTTCGTAGGGCCTTCTGGTTGCGGAAAATCTACAACCTTAAGAATGATTGCTGGTCTTGAAGAAATTACTGCTGGAGAACTTTATATTGACGATGTTTTGGTCAACGATGTTGCGCCAAAAGATAGAAACATTGCCATGGTATTCCAATCTTATGCTTTATATCCACATATGACTGTTTATGATAACATGGCATTTGGATTAAAACTAAGAAAAATGCCTAAAGATGAAATTGAAAGAAGAGTAAAAAATGCCGCTGATATTCTTGGATTAACTGGTTATCTTGACCGTAAACCAAAAGCATTATCAGGTGGACAAAGACAACGTGTTGCTTTAGGTAGAGCTATCGTTCGTGATGCAAAAGTATTCTTGATGGATGAGCCATTATCAAATCTTGATGCTAAATTACGTGTTGCGATGAGAGCCGAATTAATTAAATTACACGAAAGACTTGAAACAACAACAATCTATGTAACCCATGACCAAATTGAAGCCATGACAATGGCAACAAGAATCGTTGTTATGAAAGATGGATACATTCAACAAATTGGTGCTCCAAAAGAAATTTATGACAATCCTAATAATATGTTTGTTGGTGGATTTATTGGAACTCCTGCCATGAACTTTTTAACTGGTGAAGTTCAAGCAGATGGATATTTCTATTCTGATAGTTTGAAATTAAAAGTTCCAGAACCTAAATTTGCTTTATTAAAAGAGAAAAACTATTTGGATCGTCAAATTGTTTTAGGAACTCGTCCTGAAGATTTACATGATGAATTAGTAGCTCTTGAAACATACAAAGATTCAAAAGCAAAATTCTTAGTTGACGTTGCCGAGTTACTTGGTGCTGAAACGAACATTCATATCGCTGTTGGAAATACGAATATTATTGCTAAAGTTAACGCGAGAAGCGATGTTCATATCGGTGATACAATTGAACTTGCATTCAATATGAATAAATGCCATTTCTTTGATATGGAAAATGAACAAAGAATTATGAAATCTTCAGCTGTGAAGTAATCTAACTAAATTATATAAAAAGTCACCTTGCGGTGGCTTTTTTTCTTGATTTTTTCAAAAACAAAAACAAAAAATTATGATATATTGATTATGGGTGAGAATATGATTCACTATATATATAAATCTTCATATTTGGATGTTTGGATTTGCGAAGACCATTCTTATAAAACGACACATAAATCCCTCAATAAGGTACTAGATGAGCTTTGTATTCTCCGTTTATCAACACTTGAAGGGATGCAAACTTCAATCAAAAACCTTTTTGACTTTCATTCAAAAATTCCTTTATATTTAGGCGATTCACTCTTTCTTTTTCCATTAAAGGGACTCAGGGGGAAAGAAAGTCTTTATATTAACTACTTTAGTATTAAAGAAATTATCCCTATAACAAAGAAGATATGCTATATCCAGTTTATTGATTATCACGAATTGAAGTGCGACATATTTCATATATTAAATAAACAAATTGAGAAATGTGAAAAAATCCTCGCTTATGTGAATAATCAATTTTAAAATAAGAAAATGTTTTCATTTTTATAAAACCGATACTTTACTGTGGTATTTTAGTAGTTTAAATAGTATAATGGGTATTGTTATAAGCAATACTTATAGGAGGAGCAATATGAAAAAGAAGACAGTTGAAGACATACAAGTATTAGGAAAGAAAGTACTTGTTAGAGTTGATTTTAATGTTCCTATGCAAGATGGAGAAATTACTGATGATAATCGTATTCGACAAGCATTACCAACAATCGAGTACCTTTTAGATGAAGGCGGGAAAGTAATTTTATTCAGTCATTTAGGACGTGTCAAAAGCGAAGCTGATAAAGCTTCCGCAACGTTAGCACCCGTTGCTAAAAAGCTAGAAGAACTATTAGGAAAAAAAGTGAAATTTATTCCTGAAACACGTGGAAAAGTATTAGAAGATGCGATTAATCAATTGAAGAACGGCGAAGTATTAATGTTTGAAAACACACGTTTTGAAGATATCGTTGGCAAAAAAGAGTCTGGTAATGACCCTGATTTAGGTGCGTACTGGGCAAGCCTTGGAGATGTATTCGTTAATGATGCATTTGGTACTGCTCACCGTGCGCATGCAAGCAACGTAGGTATTGCAAGTCACTTAGAAAGTGTTGCTGGATTCTTAGTTGAAAAAGAACTTCGATATATTGGCGATGCAGTGGATAATCCTGTAAGACCATTTGTCGCAATTCTTGGTGGAGCAAAAGTATCTGATAAAATTGCTGTTATTGAAAACTTATTAAAAAAAGCTGATAAGATTTTAATTGGTGGTGGAATGGCTTATACTTTTATGAAAGCTTTAGGATTCAATATTGGAACTTCAATTTGTGAGTTAGATAAAGTTGAATTAGCTAAAAGTTTACTTGAAAAAGCAAGTGGAAAAATCATTCTTCCTGTTGATTTAGTTGTGACAGAAGAGTTTAAAGCTGATGCACCGTTTAGAGTAACTACTTATAAAAATATCAAAGATAATGAAATGGGACTTGATGTTGGTCCAAAGACAATTGAACTTTTCGCTAAAGAATTAAAAGGAGCGAAAACCGTAGTATGGAATGGACCATTAGGTGTTTTTGAATTTGAAAACTTTGCAAAAGGCACACGTGCAATATGTGAAATTCTTGCGAACCTTAAAGAAGCTAAAACGATTATCGGTGGAGGCGATTCCGCTGCAGCTGCGATTCAAATGGGATTTGAAAAACAATTCACTCACATTTCAACTGGTGGTGGAGCATCTCTTGAGTACCTTGAGGGCAAAGCACTTCCTGGAGTTGAAGCATTAACTGATCAAGAACCATGTGATTGTGGAAGCAATTGCGAGTGCAAATAAAAAATGCTTCAAATTGGAACTAAACTTCGCGAATTACGTCTCGAGAACGGATTAACTCAAGAAGAATTAGCTGATCGAAGTGAACTTTCAAAAGGATTTATTTCTCAAGTAGAAAGAGATTTGACAAGTCCTTCAATCCAAACTCTTCAAAATATGCTTGAAGTTCTTGGCTCTTCACTTGCTGATTTTTTTTCTTCAAGTGAGGAAGAAAATTACGTATTCACAGAAGATCAGTTTTTCGAAAAGATTGATCACGAAAAACTGACTAAAATCAGTTGGATTGTACCAAATGCACAAAAGTATGAAATGGAACCAATTTTATTAGAAATAGAACCTTTTGGAATTGCATACGATGATGAGCCTCATGCGGGTGAAGAATTTGGATATGTTCTTGAAGGCGAAATATCCTTGAAAATTGGGAAGAAAAAGTATAGAATAGAAAAGGGTCAAACATTTTATTATATTTCTAATAAATCACATACCCTTGAAAATCTATCAAAAAGAAAAGCGGTTGTGCTTTGGGTTTCAACACCACCGATGTTTTAAATATGAAAAGAGGAGAATTATAATGGAAAAAACAATCACAATTAAGTCAACAGCTGGAATACATGCAGAACTTGCCGCAAAAATTGTACAAACTGCTAGTAAATATGATGTTGATATTCGATTAGTATATGCTCATGTAACAATCGACGCAAAATCAATTTTAGGATTGATGAGCCTTGCAGTACCTCAAGGTGAAAATGTTAAGTTAGTTGCTATAGGCGATAAGGCTCAAGAAGCAATTAATGATATTGAGAAAATTATTGGGTAAATAAAATGAGAAAACCAATTATTGCCGGAAACTGGAAAATGTTTAAAACCAGAGATGAAGCTTTATACTTTATCTTAAAAGTTTCGACAATGATGCCAGATATCGATAAAGTTGACTCTGTTATTTTAGCCCAATCACCATTAATGCGTGATCTTGTCAAACGCCAAGGAGAAAATCTTCGTATTGGAGCTCAAAATCTTTATTATGAAGATGAAGGAGCATTTACAGGCGAAGTATCAGGACAATTACTAGCAAGTTATAATGTCGATTATGTTGTCATTGGACATAGCGAAAGAAGAAACATTTTTGGTGAAACCGACCAAGAAGTAAACAAGAAAATTAAAGCCGCTTTGAAACACAATATTTTACCAATATTATGTGTTGGTGAACATTTAGAAGAACGCGAAAACTTACAAACGAATCAAGTATTATCAACGCAAATTACTGCTGCTTTAGATGGCATTTCAAAAGAACAAATGGCAAATATTGTCATTGCTTATGAACCAATCTGGGCCATCGGAACCGGAAAAACTGCTACATCTGATATGGCTGATGAATCTTGTGGATTTATTCGAGATCTTGTTAAAACGTTATATGATGACATTGTTTCAGATACAATTAGAATTCAATATGGTGGTTCTGTTAAACCTGAAAATATTGATGAACTCTTATCTAAACCAAATATCGATGGTGCTTTAATTGGTGGAGCATCACTTGATCCAGATAAGTTTATCTATATGGCCAATGCTGCTTTAAAAAGAGTAGAGTAAATTATTTAAGACAACGAAAGTTGTCTTTTTTTTTTAGAAAAACAGCACAAAAAAAAGTGCATCCAACTGGATGCACTATATTTTTACTTGTTATAAAGTTCAACGATTAAGTTTTCTTTAATTTCTGGTAAAATTTCGCTTCTTTCAGGTAAACGTAAGTAAGTAGAACTATTAGTATTGTCATCAAATGAAATGAATTCAAGACGGCTGATAACACCCTCTAAAGCTGCTTTAATTACGACTAAATCCTTAGAAGTTTCTTTTATTGAAATTACTTGACCTGGTTTAACTCTCATGGATGGAATTGAAGCTTTTCTTCCATCTAATAAGATATGACCATGGTTTACAAGTTGTCTTGCTTGTTGTCTTGTTTTAGCAAATCCAGAACGGTATACAAGATTATCGATTCTTGATTCTAGTAAGAACAAGAAGTTTGCACCTTGTTTTCCTTCCATTTTCTTTGCTTCATTAAATGTTTTGCGGAATTGTTTTTCGTTTACGCCATAAGTATATCTTACGCGTTGTTTTTCTTGTAACTGAACACCATACTCAGATTGTTTTGAACGTTTTTGCCCGTGTTGACCAGGAGCATAAGGACGTTTGTTTAATTCTTTTCCTGTTTCAGATACTGAGTAGCCTAAACGACGGCTAACTTTCCAATCTGATCCTGTAAATCTTGACATATATAATCCTCCTATATATTATTACGTGTAACAATGAGGAGCTTCTAAATTCGATAACGTGATTGTTTAAATGGTTTCTTGTTAAGCAGTTAACAATACTACCAAACCTTATAGGAACAATCGCTATCTAACGATTTAAAAACAACTGCTTTTTATTACATGCGCACAGAATATTATACCTTACTACCTAAAGAATGTCAACTAAAAGATTTACAGCCGATTCAAGCGTTTTTTGATCAGTTTCATCAAATCGATTTAAGCTGTGGCTGTCAATATCTAAGACACCAAATAACTTGTTATTTTTATAGATAGGTACAACAATTTCTGACATCGTTTTGGACTCACAGGCAATGTGTCCTTCAAATTCGAGAACATTCGGCACGAGGATGGTTTGATTTTTGGTGGCGCTTGTCCCACAAACCCCTTTTCCGAGTTCAATTTCAACACAAGCTGGTTTTCCTTGAAATGGGCCTAAATATAATTTTTTACCGTCATAAAGATAAAAGCCAACCCAAGAAATATCATCAAAAAAGTCATGAATGATAGCTGCCATATTTGATATATTTGAGATGTAATGAAGTTTTAAATCTAGATAACCACGAACATAGTCTAAAAATAATTTGTTGTTTTCTTCCCGACTAGTATCTGTAATAATTCTTTCGTACATATAAATCACCCGGATTATTATAAAATAATTTCACGAAATAAACAACATTTATGATAAAATATCTATAAGATATCAGTGAGGGAACATATGTTTGAAGGAATTTTGGTGCGTTATGGGGATTTAACTTTAAAAGGAAAAAATCAAAAATATTTTATTCGTGCTGTCAATGAACTATTGTTAGAGAAATTAGCGGGCCTTGATGTCATTTTTGATTTAAAGCATGATCGCGCATATATCTACTTACAAGACGTTCCATATGAAAAAGTAGTAGAAAGACTCCATTATGTGACAGGAGTATACTCATTTAGCCTAATCTCAAAATGTGCAAAAGATTTAGATGAAATTAGTCAAATAGCAATCAAGATGATTGAAATGGAGACAAAAAAAGTTGTCACTTCGTTTAAAGTTGAGACAAAACGCGCAGATAAAAACTTCCCATCGACTTCGATGGAAATATCTCGTAAAATATCAGTCCTTATTTTACGACAGGCTCCATTCCTAACAGTTGATGTTCATAATCCTGAATTTACATTAAATGTTGAAATAAGACAAGAGGCTGCTTACATATATACACATCAAATTAAAGGCTTAGGTGGTTATCCAACCCCAATGGGAGGGAAAGCACTTGTACTGTTAAGCGGAGGAATTGATTCGCCTGTCGCAACATTTTTAGCAATAAAAAAAGGATTACAGGTCGAATGTATTCATTTTGAATCAACACCAATGACACCAATTGAATCTGCTCAGAAAGTGATAGATTTAGTAAAAGTATTGTCTAAATATGCACTTCACAATCAAATTAAAGTTCATTTTGTTCCTTTTACAAAAATCCATGAATCAATCTTACAGTATATTCCTGAACCATATACAATAACGATTATGCGTAGAATGATGATTCGCATTGCAACGCACCTAAAGAACCGTCGAGATGCTGATGCAATTATTACTGGAGATTCAATTGGACAAGTTGCTTCACAAACATTAGAAAGCATGTCTTGTATTACGGAAGTCACTAATTCTCTAATTATTAGGCCGCTTGCAACCTATGACAAATTGGATATTATGAATATTGCAAGAAATATTGGTACGCTAGATATTTCTAATCGTCCTTTTTCTGATTGTTGCACGATCTATGTGCCTATTTCTCCAGCGATTAGACCACAAACCAAAACTGCTAGAAGATACGAAGAAGCTTTTGACTATGAAACGTTAGTCAATGAAGCAGTTGCTAACACCGTTATGTTAACAGTGCATAGTGATGATGAAATCGATTTAGCTTCAAAAGGATTTACGATTAAAGAGGTGTTAGGTTGAAAACACTTAAGTCCGAAAGACTTCTTCTACGTTCTTGGGTAAAAGAAGATGTCAACGATTTGTTTGACTACGCAAAACTAGATACTGTAGGGCCTTTTGCTGGATGGAAGCCGCATGAATCTATAGCGGAATCAATGGAAGTCATCGACAAATTTATTGTTTCAGATGATGTTTGGGCAATTGAACTCAAAGAAACAAGGAAAGTGATTGGATCAATTGGGCTTCATCAGCGAATATCAGTACAAGGTGAAATCGTATATGAAATGGGTTACGTCCTTTCTACCCCCTATGAAGGAAAAGGGCTGATGACTGAAGCGGTAAAGAAAGTGATGGCTTATGCTTTTCTCGAAAAAGACATTGCATTAATTAAAGTTGCTCATTTTCTTGGAAATGATAAATCAAGAAGAGTAATCGAAAAATGTGGATTTGTTTACGAAAAGGATGGAAGTCATCAATCACACGCGTATGGTCCAAAACTATCAAAAGTATATTTTTTAACACAATCACAATATATAAAAAACGGAGGAATTAATATGTACACATGGGACTTATCACCACTCTATAAGGGTTTTGAAGACGAGTTATATTTACATGATTTAAAAAAATTCGATTTATTTATCGAGGAATTAGTTAAAGAAGAAAGTTCTCTTGATTCGACAGAAAACGCTGAAGTAAAATTAGTTCATTTTTTACGCAAGGAAATCGAATTTAATACGCTAGCAGATAGGCTGATTGTTTTCATTTCTTTAACTGAAGCAACTGACTCTACCAATCAAGTTGCGATTAAAGCACTTAACCATTTACAAAACAAGTTTACAGAGCTAACAAAACTAGGAACTTTGTTTAAAAAATGGCTAGTTCAAGTGAAAGACTTAGATCAAATTATCGAACACAATGCATTTTTAAAAGAACATGAATTTTATATAAAAGAAAACAGAACATATGCAACTCACTTACTAGATGATAAATCAGAAATATTAATTTCGAAACTAAGACAAACTGGTTCAACTTCTTGGACCAGACTTCAATCGTTATTAACATCGACAGTAGCAGTCAATTATGATGGCAAAGAAATAACATTATCTGAAGTAAGAAATCTTGCATATGAAAAAGACGCTGAAGTTCGAAAAAATGCGTATTTTGCAGAACTTGCTGCATATAAGAAAATTGAACAATCCATTTCATTTTCACTAAACTCAATTAAAGGTGAAGTGAATACATTATCAGAAATAAGAGGATTCGCGTCACCTTTAGATCAAGCTTTAGAGCAATCAAGAATGAAAAGAGCAACTCTAGACGTGATGATTTCGACGATGGAAGAATATTTACCTATTTTTCGTCAATACTTAAAACGAAAAGGAGAATTATTAGGGCACAAAAATGGTCTCCCTTTTTATGATTTATTTGCCCCTATTGGTTCTGTAGATAAATCTTTTACAGTTGAAGAAGCCAATCTTTACATTCTTCAAAACTTTAAAACATTTAGTAATCGCTTATACGAAATGGCCAATACAGCATTTAAAGATCACTGGGTTGATTACTATCCCAAAAAGGGAAAAGTTGGTGGAGCATTTTGTGCAAATATCCATTCAATAAAGGCTTCTAGAGTTCTCCATAATTTTACAGGTGTCTTTGGAGATGTCATTACACTAGCCCATGAACTTGGTCATGCTTATCATGGAGAAGCAATTTTCACTGAATCACTGTTAAACGCTGAATATACAATGCCTGTTGCCGAAACAGCTTCGACTTTCTGTGAAACAATTGTCAATAAAGCCGCTTTAGGTGATGCTTCAACAGTAGAAGAGAAAATCTATTTATTAGAGTCATCTATTCAAGATTACACACAAGTAATTGTTGACATAATGAGTCGTTTCTTATTTGAAAAAAGTGTTTTTGAAGGAAGAAAAGAAACGGTATTTGATGAAAACGAATTAAAAGAAATGATGCTTGACGCACAGAAAAAAACCTATGGAGATGGCTTGGATAATGAATTCCTTCATCCGTATATGTGGGCATGTAAATCACATTATTACAGCGGAAGTTTAAGTTATTATAATTTTCCATATGCATTTGGACTTTTATTTGCAAAAGGCTTATATGCAAAATATCTTCAAAACAAAGAAACATTTGTTCCTTTATACGATAAATTACTTAGTGCAACTGGCAAAAACACAGTAGAAGACGCTGCTATGATTGCTGGAATCGATGTTACAGATAAAGCATTTTGGAAAGGCTCCTTAGATTTAATTAAAGAGGATATTGATTTATTTCTTGAATTGACAAAATAATTTTGTAAATCTCCAACAAAACCTATTGCTCATTTGTTTACATTAATGAATAAGTAGGAGGATACTAAAATATGAAATTAACCATTTCTTTAAAACGTTTTATTACATTAGCTTTATTAGTGTTTTTATCACTAGGTTTATCTGCGTGTCAAAATTCTACTATAACAACACAACTTCCTAGTCCTGATAGTGTTGGGAATTTTAGTAGTTATGATGAATTAAAGACTTATCTATCGAGTTACTATGAAAAACAATCATCAACTGGGCAATTCCTTTACCGAAATTCTGGTTTGCTTTATTCTGATGCAGCTGTTAATGAAGGTATCACAGCCACAATGTCAACTGGATCAGCTGAAGTTAGTACAACTGAGAAATCTCACAGTGAAACAAATAATCAGGTGGATGGGGTAGCAGAAAGTGATACAATCTTAACGGATGGGAATTATATTTATGTTACATCCAATACTCATTTTTATATTATTGATGCAGAATCCTTACAAATCGTATTTTCATACACTTATGAAAATGGATACTTAGTTGGCATGTATCTATATAATAACAAAGTCGTTGTCATTTCTAGCGAATACCAATATGCTGATACAAATGATGATACATTGGAAAAAAATAGTTACTGGTACTCATATAGCTATGGATTAAGAGTTAATGTATTTGATATAGCTGATATAGAGCATGTTACTATTTCTAAATCCTTATATTTTGATAGTTCATCATTAGTGGATTCAAGAATGATTGATGGTAATTTATATTTAGTACTTGATAATTACGAAATTTATTATGGGTTTACTGAAAACCATTTTGTTCCAGAATATAAAGATTCAACTATTTGTGATGAGACAATTCAATTAAGTGCACAAAACATCTACTACATGCCAAATGATAACGATTCTTTTGGATATTTATTGCTTGTATCTTTAAATGTAGAAGATCAAGAAGCTGCGAATGTGAAAGCATACTTAGGTAGTTCATATCAGATTTATATGAGCGCAAACAATTTATACACAATTATCTACCGTTATTACTATGATGAAGAAACATTATCATATAATCAAGATACATATATTTTACGTTTCGCAGTTACTGATAGCGGTCTAGAGTATCAAGCTTGTGGTAAAATATCGGGTAGTCCTTTAAATCAATTTTCAATGGACGAATACGATGGTGTTTTCCGAATTGCAACAACAGAGTATATTTGGAATTATAATACAGTTACAATTCAAGATGCTTCAAATACAACCTCTACAGTTGATTCTGCGACTGTAGAAGCGAATGATACAGTAATTAACAAAGTATTTTTACTAGACTGTACTTCAATTGATTCAATGACTCTTCTAGGACAAACTGCAAATCTTGGAAAACCTGGAGAAAGAATTTATGCAGTTCGATATGACAATGGAATTGCTTATGTAGTTACATTCGTTAATACCGATCCGTTATATAAACTTGATTTAAGTGATCCAACGAACCCCGTTGTTGTCGGAGAATTATATGAAGAAGGAGTATCTGATTACTTACATATCATTAACGACTCCTTATTACTAGGAATTGGTCGACAAGCTGAAACTAACGTTGAAGGCCGAACATCTTTTACTGGTGTAAAAGTGTCATTATACAATACATCTGGTGAAGTAATGGAATCGATAGCTACTTATTTTGTCGAAGGTGTTTATTCTTATTCACCAGTAACTTATGACTCCAAAGCATTTGTCAGTTATCAACCAGTAGGGGAAGATTTCATGTATGTTGTGATCCCAATCTATGAATGGTCTTATAACTATGAATCTTATTCACAAAGCGCTTATGTATTTAAAGTATATTTAAGTGGAGATTTAGAATTAGTCACGAAATTAACAAACTATGTTGAAGATTCTGAAAATCCTGATTACTACGGTTATGATTCTATTGAAAGAACAATTATTATCGAAAATTACATTTATACTGTTTCTTATTCTAAGATTCAAATGTATGATATGAACGATAATTTTAGTGTTCAAGAATCGACGGCTTTGGAAGCTGATTACTATATTTATTTTTATGGTACAGGGCTTGCTGACTAATAATTAAAATTTCGAAAGAATATAATGATTCCCTAATAGATATTTCCCTTATATCAAGAAGTGAAGGCTAAATCCTTCACTTCTTTTTTTTGAATATGATATAATTATAGTAGGTGATAAAGTGATTAGATCTCTAACAAACGAAAAAATAAAACATGTGCTTAAATTAAAAGATAAAAAATATCGCCAAGAATATGGTGAATTCGTTGTCGAAGGAACGCATCTAATTGAGGAGGCGATTGCTTTTGGGTTATGTAAATTCATATTTTCATTAACAGAAAATTCACCTTATCCTGTGGAAACATTACAGGTATCTATTGAAGTAATGAAAAAAATGAGTAACTTAACAACTTCACCAGGAATGATTGCGATTTGCTCGATTCAAGTATCAAATGCATTAACAGATAAAATTTTAATTTTAGATGGGGTTCAAGACCCCGGAAATTTAGGTACTTTAATTCGAAGCGCTTCTGCATTTGGATTCCGAACAATTCTAGTTCAAAATAGTGTTGACCTATACAATCCTAAAGTGTTAAGAAGTACTCAAGGCGGAATTTTTAAAATTAATTACAGAGAAATTGATATTGAAAAATTTATGAATGAACACCAAGAAATTCATTTTATTGGAACCGACTTAGCTTCAGGCATTCCATTTTCAAATGTTCATGCTACCCCCGCCAAAATTGCTTTAATTCTAGGCAACGAAGGAAGCGGTGTCCAGACTACGATATTAAATAAAACAGCATACAACATAAAAATTGAGATGCAAGATATGGAATCGATAAACGTTGGCGCTGCTGGGAGTATTTTAATGTATGCTTTTAGTCAGATGAAAGGAATATAATGATGGATTACATTACCGAAGAGAACCGCATCTTTTCTGAAGATGAGTATAAAAAAATAATAGCAGAAATTACGTTTCCTACTCGAGATTCATCCAGAATGGATATTGATCACGTGTATGTCGACGAATCACATCGTGGGCAAGGCATTGCATCACATCTTATGGAACTTGCCTATGCAGAAATTAAATTAAGAGGCAAGAAAATCGTCGCAAAGTGTCCTTATGCAATAAGCTGGTTTAAGAAACATGAAGAGTATCAAGATATCGTAATTAATGTTAAAACCAAGAAACTCTAGCTTATTTTGTGATTTTCTCTCTTGAAATGTGCTTCTTATTATGTTATAATATCAATGCATAAAAAGTTACTTTAGAGAGGGTCGGACCCTCTCTTTTTGATACCTTGAGGTGAAATGAATGAATATAGCACAATTAAAACCACTAATTTTGGCCAAAGTTGAAGAAACTGGATACATTTTTTACGGGATTGAATTTGTCAAAGAACAAAAAATTGATATTTTAAGAGTTTATATTGATTCAGAAAAAGATATTGTCGTGGATGATTGTCAAATTGTATCTCAAGCACTGTCAGCTTATCTAGATGAAATTGATCCAATCCCTACTGAATACTATTTGGAAGTTTCATCACCTGGTGCAGAACGAGAGTTAAGAACAGATAAAGATATTTTAAAGGCAAAAGGGAAATACGTTCATTTAGAAACTTTTGAACAAATGTTAGAAGGCGTTTTATTTGAAGTATATCCAGAATCCATTATTATTCAGATTAAAGGAAAGAACATTTCAGTAAGTAAAATCGATATTCAAAAAATAAGATTAGCGATAAAATTTTAGGAGAAAATAAGACGATGATTAGCAAAGAATTTTTTAGAGCACTAGAGCAAGTAGCAGATGAAAGAGGTATTTCCAAAGAAAAGATTCTTGATATTTTTGGAAAGGGATTACTCAATGCTTACAAGAAAGATTTCAACGGACAACAAAATGCCAAAGTTTTGTTTAATGAAGAAAAGTCTGAAATCTTGATTGTAGCAACTTACCTTGTGGTTGAGGAAATTGATCCAGAAGCCGAAAAAGGTACCCAACTCACTTTAGAAGAAGCGTTAGAGCTAAAGAAAACAGCAAAACTTGGTGACTTAATCGAACAAAGGATTACGCCAAAAGATTTTGGGCGAATTGCTGCATCGAGCGCAAAACAAATTTTGACGCAAGGACTAAAACAACTTGAAAGAGAACGTAATTTTGAAATTTTCACCAAGAAAACTGGTGAAATGATTATTGCTGAAGTTGTTCAAATCAACGATGATTTTGTTACGCTAAATTGTGGTTATGAGACAGAAACATCAATTCCCGCAAAAGATTTATTAGTTACTGATTTATTTGTTGGAAATCAAGTTCGTGTGTATATCACAAAAGTAGAACAGACGACAAAAGGCCCAAAAGTATATGTATCTAGAACAGATCGTAACCTTGTCAAGCGTTTGATGGAACATGCTATTCCTGAACTTCAAGAAGGCATCGTTGAAATTATGGGACTTGCAAGAGACCCTGGCGATCGTTGTAAAGTATGTGTTTCATCTAACAATCCTAAGGTTGATCCTGTAGGTGCTTGTTTAGGAAAAAATGGAAACCGAATCAAGGAAGTCATTGATCAATTAAACGGTGAGAAAATTGATATCTACAAACACAGTACTGAACCAAGTGAATTAGTGTCTAATGCTATTCAACCCGCAAAGACAGTTGCCGTTATTATAAATCATAAAGATAAAAGTGCCATCGCGATTGTCCCAGATGATCAGTTATCACTTGCTATTGGTAAAAAAGGTCAAAATGCTAGACTTGCTGTACAATCAAGTGGTTGGAAAATTGATATTAAATCAGAAACAGATGCTTCAATTCAAAACATCGAATTTTAGTTATTTCGGGGTGAACTATGAATAAAATAAAAAAAATACCTATGCGTAAGTGCGTTGTTACTGGTGAACGTTTTGAAAAAAAAGCACTTTTAAGAGTTGTAAAAACGCCAGAAGGTGTAGTCATAGTTGATCCTTCGGGAAAAGCTAACGGCAGAGGAGCTTATGTGTGCAAAAACACTGAAGTCATTTTAAAAGCACAAAAAACAAAAATCTTAGAACGTCATCTAGAAACTGTAATTCCAAATGAAGTTTATACGGTACTTCTAAGTCTTGTTAGTCATGAATAAAGAACGCATACTATCAACCCTAGGGTTAGCATATGTTGCTAGCGGACTTGTATCTGGAGAAGAATTCACTTTAAAAGAAATTAAGCGAGGAAGAGCATATTTAGTATTCCTGGCTAGTGATGCTGGTCCAAACACAACCAAACGAGTTTCTGATAAATCGTTGTTTTATCATTCTCGTATTATTCATGATTTTACGTCTTTAGAACTTAGTAAAGCAATTGGAAAAGATAATCGAAAGGCACTTGCGATTACCAACCAAAAATTTGCTAAATTATTGAGAGACGCCCTCAACGAATAAATAAGAAAGAGGTAGTACTATGGCCAAAAAATACGTACCAAAGAAAAAATCAAATGCTACTAATAAGAAGTCATTTGTTAATAACAACAACAATAATAATTTTAGTAGCAAACCTGTCGCTCCTGTAAAAGAAGTCATCGTTCTCGATAAAACAGTTTACTACAAAAATGGTTTTACTGTTCTTGACTTAGCTGATTCGCTAAGCAAGCCAGTATCAGAGGTTATTAAAAAAATGATGTTTATGCGCATTATGGCTTCACAAACTCAAGCTGTTGATCGTGAGACAGCAGAGCTTGTAGCAATGGATTTTGGTTATGAACTTAAAGACGAAGTGTTAACCGACCTATCAAGAATTGAAGAAATCGAAGTAGTAGATGATCCTGCATCATTGATTGAAAGACCAGCAGTAGTAACTATTATGGGGCACGTTGATCATGGCAAAACAACATTATTAGATAATATTAGACATTCTCGCGTTGTTCAATCAGAGGCGGGCGGAATTACTCAACATATTGGTGCATACCAAGTGAAACGAAATAACAAAGCGATTACTTTTATCGATACTCCTGGGCATGCTGCTTTTACAGAAATGCGTGCACGTGGAGCAAAAATTACGGATATAGTTGTCCTAGTTGTTGCTGCAGATGATGGCGTTATGCCTCAAACAAAAGAAGCTATTGATCATGCTCGCGCATCCAATTGTTCGATAATTATCGCAGTAAATAAAATGGACAAAGTTGGCGCAAACCCTGATAGAGTAAAACAAGAGTTAGCAGATCTGGGATTGCTTCCGGATGACTGGGGCGGAGAGGTTCCATATTGCTATATTTCTGCATTGAAAGGAACAGGTGTTGATACACTGTTAGACACTATCCAATTAGTTGCAGAGTTAATGGAATTAAAAGCCAATCCTAATCGCAACGCAATTGGTAGCGTTGTTGAAGCGAAACTTGACAAGGGAAGAGGTCCTGTTGCCACAATCTTGATTTCAAACGGTAGTTTAAGAGTTGGGGATGTCTTTGTTGTAGGTAGTACTTACGGTAAAGTAAGAGCAATGAGTGATGATCTTGGTAACAGTATGAATATTGCATCGCCAGGTGCAGCAGTTGAGATTATTGGATTAAATGATGTTCCTTTCGCAGGCGATCCTTTCATGGTGTTTGATGATGAAAAACAAACTCGTGATTTAGCCCAAAAAAGAACAAATAGAATGATTAAAGAAGAACATGCAGCGAAGAAAATGATTACCCTTGAAGAGTTCTTTGAAAAAGCTGAAGGCGGAGTTAAAGATTTGCGTTTGATTATCAAAGCAGATACTCAAGGTTCAATTGAAGCTTTCCGTGGTTCAATTGAAAAAATTAATGTTGAAGGCACAAAAATTGATATTGTTAGAACTGGTGTAGGCGCAATTACGGATACTGATGTATCACTTGCTGAAGCAAGTAATGCTATCATAATTGGTTTTGATGTTTTACAACCAGCTAATGTGAGAGAATCTGCAGAAATAAAAGGCGTTGAAATTAGAGAATACCGAATTATTTATGAAGCATTAAATGACATTGAAGCTGCAATGAAAGGCTTGTTAGATCCTGTCTTTGAAAAGCAAGTTATTGGGTCAGCAGTTGTTAGAGAAACATTCGCAATTTCAAAGATTGGTACAATTGCTGGATGTATGGTTACATCTGGGCTCATAAAAAGAGATTCAATTGTCAAATTATTTAGAAATGGAGCAGTTATTTTCGAAGGTAAAATTTCTTCTTTAAAACGGTTTAAAGACGATGCTAAAGAAGTAAAACAAGGTTATGACTGTGGAATTATGATAGAAGGCTATAATGATTTGAAGGTTGATGATGTTATTGAAGCATCATTAATGAAAGAGGTGCTGTAATATGGTAAAAGTAGATCGTCTTGAAACCCTCGTCCAACGAGTTGTGGCGGATGTAATTCAAAATGAAGTAAAGGAACCTATGGGATTTGTCACCATTACAGGTGTAAAAATGACCAATGAATTTTCATTTATGTATGTCTACTACACTGTGTTTGGCGATGAAAATGTTGTTGAAAAAACAAAGAAAGCATTGGACCATGCAAATGGATACATTAAAAATCAAATTGCTGCTCGGGTCAAGATGCGAAAAGTTCCAGAACTAATTTTTAAAATTGATGAGTCATATAACACTGGAAAAAAAGTTGACGACATCATACGTACAATTAAATAATTGCTCTATTAAAAAACTTTAGGAATACCTAAAGTTTTTTCTTTTAAAAGCATTGTGTCTTGTAAGTATACAAGTCCTTTGTTATAATGAAACAGGTGATAAAATGAACCAAACAATTAAAAACAAGTTGGCTTCTTTGCCCGAAAACCCTGGAAGCTATCAAATGTTGGATGCATCTGGAAATATCATTTACGTTGGAAAAGCAAAAAACTTAAAAAGTCGCGTTCGATCCTATTTTGTTGGAAGTCACGACCAAAAAACACAAAATTTGATATCTAATACTGTCGATTTTACATATTTAGTTACTGCTTCTGAACTTGAAGCATTTTTACTTGAATTATCCCTTATCAAAGAACATTCTCCAAAGTATAATATTATGTTGATGGATGATAAAAGTTATCCTTACATTGAAATAACAAATGAAAAGCATCCTAAACTAATCATCACCAGAAAACCATCCAAAAAGTCAAAAAATTCATTTGGGCCGTTTCCTGATGCATCTAGTGCAAGAGAAACGTTATATTTACTAAATCGAATTTTCCCTTTACGTAAATGTGCAACATTACCAAAAAAAGTATGCCTTTATTACCATATGGGACAATGTCTTGGACCGTGTGTTTATCCTGTTGAACAAGAAAACTATGATGAGATTATTCTAAAAATTCGTCATTTTCTTTCTGGTAACAATAAAGACTTAATTATAGAGCTTAAGGAAAAAATGATGTCTTTTTCAGATAAATTAGAATTTGAAAAAGCCAAAGAGTATAAAGATATTTTATTCGCAATTGAAAGAACAACTCAGAAACAGCAAGTAATTTTTTCTGACCTTAAAAACCGAGATATTATACATTATCATATAATTGATCAATATATGGCTGTAACTACCTTATTCATGCGTCAAGGTAAGATTATTTTTAGTGAAACGCATATTTTCACTGTATATGATAATGTAGAGGAATCTTTCTTAAGTTATCTTGGTCAATTTTATGCATTACATCCGATTCCCCAAGAAGTACTTGTCCCAAGTGAATTTGATTATTCACTAGTTGAAGAACTTTTAGAAAAGAAAATTCACGCACCTATGCGGGGAGATAAAATGAAGCTTCTAGAGATGGCAAAAGAAAATGCGAAAATTCACCTTCAAAATAATCTTCAAGAATTTTTAAGAAAGCACGCAAAAACAATTGGTGCTCTTGATACTCTAGGAGAACTATTGCATTTAGAACCACCAAAAAGAATTGAGTCATTTGATAATTCAAATACAATGGGGAAAAACCCAGTTTCAGCGATGGTAGTCTTTACAAATGGGCTTCCAGATAAGAAACAGTATCGTAAATATTTAGTGAAAACCGTTGAAGGTGCCGATGATTTTCATACTATGAAAGAAGTATTATATCGTAGATACCAGCGGATGCTCTTTGAACAATCAATAGCCCCAGACTTAATTATTATGGATGGTGGAATTATTCAGGTACATGCGGCAAAGCAAATATTAGAGTCGCTTTACATTGATATTCCTGTCATCGGATTAAAAAAAGATGACAAACATCATACCGATTCTATTATTGATTTGAACGAAGAAGAAATTAAACTTGATAGACATTCAAATCTGTACATTTTACTTACTAGAATTCAAGATGAAGTCCACCGATTTGCAATTACTTTTCATCGTTCAAAACAAAATAATCAAATCTATTCATCAATACTTGATGCTGTACCCGGTATTGGAAAAGTGACCAAAAATAAACTGCTAGAAAAGTATAAAACAATTGTAAATATTAAAAACGCTTCAACAGAAGACCTAAAAAGTATTGGATTGACAAGTAAAATGATTGAAAATCTTCAAATTGCCCTTTTAAAAAGCATTTAGTCTTTGCTATTTGCTTTTTTTTTCTTTAAAGTTGTGCATTTGTGATAAAATATATAAAGGTGATGTTATGGCTCAATATGTTTATGGCCTCTTACATGGAGTAGATGAAAAGAAACGTGTCATTGCGATAAAAGACAAATTTCGAGTAATATATTACTACATGGCAAAGGGAATATTTCAAAGTTTTATGCAGTATTTCAATCAAGGAATATTTGTTTTTATGTTTGTTGAAGAAGATTCCAGACGATATCGTGGATTGACTGTCCAAAATGTCGTTAATGTTGAAAAGGTTCTTTCTCCGAACAAACAAAATCCAACTATATTTTATGATATTTCAATCATAAAATCGGGAATTGAATCTATTATGAACACGAAAAAGCCAAAATTGTTTTTGGATTTTGAAATGTCAATGCCACCATATCGAAACTACAACACTTTCATTTCAGAAATTATCCAAGTAGGATATATTTTGACCAATGATGAAGGAAAAATTATCGAAAAAAGGACGACCTTTATTCTTCCAACGTTTTTTAGAGAAATTAGCGAAAGAACCAAAAGGTTTTTACATATTGACCAAAGTGATATTGAAACAGGAATATCATATCTTGACTTTTATCACACGTTTTCACAAATGCTTTCTACATACAAGCCAATGGTTATCGTATGGGGACAAAATGATCATCTTGAGTTAAAAAAAATGAATAAATTACATAATTTACTAGATTTTACACCGAGAACACAATTTATTGACTTATTGAAACTTCACAAACTGTATTTTAGCCTAAAAAATGATTTGGGATTATTTAATGCGTACAATTTGTATCAAGAAGTAGATTTGAACACACAAATGCATGATGCCTATGAAGATGCCTACATTACGAAAATAGTATTTGACTCGTTCCTTAAGGTTTGTAATGGTGAAATAACAGTTTCGATTGAAAAACACTCCGAGCAGCGGACAAACGAGGACCTTTCAGAATGAAAAAATCGACAAAAATCCCGATCATATCCAAAGTAGCATATGGGATGGGTGATGCTACTTTTACATTTGGAACGGCAATTACTGGTTTTTATTTATTAATATTTTTAACAAACGTTGTAGGTCTAAAAGGCTATTTAGCTTCTTTAATTATTTTTATTGGATTTTTATGGGATGCAGTTACCGATCCAATTGTAGGACATTTTTCGGATAAAATAAAATCTAAATTTGGCAAAAGACGCAAATTAATGTTGTTAGCGGTTGTTCCCCTTGCATTAACTTTCTTTGGGGTATTTGGGTTGTCAAGTTTAGTAGCTACTATGTCTCCGTCGACATTTGGTCTTGGTCAAAATTCTGCTAACTTAATTATGTTTATCAAGGCATTTATCGTATTAATTATTTATTTGTTGTTTTACTTATGTTATACTTTAGCATATATCCCGTATATATCATTGATAAATGACATGACTAAAGATTATAACGAAAGAACCACATTAACTGGTTTTCGAATGATTGCAACTATTATAGCGACAATTATTGCTGTAGCTGTTCCTGATTTGATTATGGGAGACATTACAATTACAAATTCCGGCGAAAAATTTATTTTAATATCAGCTATATTTGGTGTTTTAATGGTTGTGATTTTACTAATTACTATTTTTGGAACACGTGAAATGGACCAAGAACCAGTAGAAGATGAGTATAAATTTCATATCTACAAAAGTTTTCTATCCTGTTTTAAGGATCCTAATTTTCGAAAAGCATCGCTTGCCTTTATGTTTAGTTTATCAGCAATATTTGTTTTACAAGACACGATTCAATATTATGTAAACTATTGGTTAAAATCTCCTGAATTATTTTTGCCTCTTGCGGGTGGTGTACTTGTTCTTGGGTTCTTATCTGTTCCAATATGGATGATAGTCGCATCGAAAATTGGAAAACGAAATACGTTGTTTTTAGGATCTTTATGCTGGATTATTGCATTTTCAATTCTATTCTTTTTACCCGAGCAAACAGTACATTCGGTTGCATTAGACTTTCAAAATGAAATATATGTAATTCCTTTATCTATGAGAGAAGCTATTCAGACATTTCCAATATATGGATGGGTTGCCGTGTTTATTTTAGGAGTAGGGATGGGTAACATCCATTTAACGGCTTACGGAATGTATCCTGATGCGATTGCTCATGTTAAAAATCCACTTGAAAAAGAAGGCAGTTATTTCGGAGCAGTATCCTTTTTACAAAAACTTGGGATCGGGTTTGCAACATTATTAATTGGACCTATTTTAGATATAAGTGGGTATACTGCACAGCCATCTTCTATGTGGTTTTCTGACTTAGAAAGTGCTGGAAAAAGTGTTGAACACACATGGCTTTATCTTCAAAACAGTGATTTTGCACCACTTGCAATTAAGATTGTCTTTTGTCTATTGCCCATTATTTTGATGGTGTTTGCTTCTATAGCAGTTAAAGGTTATGATTTAGATCATCAATTAATACAAAAAAAATAGGTGAACGAAACTCGTTCACCTTGTATTTTTTATAAGACCATAATGACTGGCATAACCATTGGTTCTCTACTTGTTTTTTGAAAAATGTATTTCGACATTGTTTTTGATAAATCATTTTTCATACCATTAATGTTTAATTTCTTATTTTGAATAAGATATTTATCCGTAACATCTAGGGCAATCTCTTGAAGATCTTTAATCATTTGTTCATTATCTTTCATAAAGATAAATCCTTTTGAAATAATTGTTGGTGTACAGATAACTTCTTTTCTGATTTGATTGATTGTCATAACGACACTTAACAATCCGTCTTCTGAGAGCTCTCTTCGATCTTTAATAACTTGGGAGCCAATCTCACCTATTGCAGAACCATCAACGTATACATCTGCAGTTTGAACTTGCCCGGCAACTCTAGCGCCTTCTTTTGAAATAGCAAGAACTTGTCCGTTGTCCATGATAAATGTGTGACTTGGATCTACGCCAGTATCAATTCCAAGTTTGGCATGCATTTTTAGCATTCTAAATTCACCATGAATAGGCATGAAATAATAAGGCTTCATTAGTTTTAACATTAATTTTAATTCGTTTTGACCTCCATGGCCAGATGCATGTACATCGGCAAAAGGTGACTGAGTAATAACAGAAGTTCCATTTTTATATAACAAGTTGATTGTTTTATTGACACTTTCTTGATTTCCGGGAATAGGAGAAGAAGAAAGAATGACAGTATCTCCAGGGATTAATGATATTTGTTTATGGGTTCCTGAGGCAATTCTTGTAAGAGCGGCCATCGGTTCACCTTGAGAACCTGTACATAAGATTGTTAAGTTTTTACCTGACATTCCAATGACGTTTTTAGAGTATAGAAAAGTGCCTTGAGGGGCTTTAATATATCCCAGTTTAAGTCCAACCTCAATATTTTTTTCCATACTACGTCCGTAAACAGCAATTTTACGATTTGTCTTAATGGAAGCTTCGACCATTTGTTAAACACGGTGTACATTTGAAGCAAATGTTGCAATGATGATTCTTCCATTAATCGAAGTGAATAAATCCTTTATTGTTTCAGAAACAACCATTTCAGATGTAGTAAAATCTTCTAACTCAGAGTTTGTGGAGTCAGAAAGAAGACATAATACTCCTTCTTGTCCAATTTGAGCCATTTTATGAAAATTTGCTTCAGTTCCAGTTGGAGAAAAATCAAACTTGAAGTCTCCAGTATGAACAATAACTCCAACTGGAGTAGTCATTTTTATTCCGAATGAATCTGGTATAGAATGATTTGTTCTAAAAAATTCGATTTTGAATTCGCCTAGTTTTAAGACGGATGTTTCTGTGTACTCTTGTAGATTAGCATATAATCCATGATAGTCTTCCAGCTTATTTTTTATGAGTCCTAAACTTAACCCAGATGCATATATAACTGGAATCCGAACTTGTTTTAACAAAAACGGAATTGCTCCAATATGATCCTCATGTCCATGACTTATAACTAACGCTTTAATCTTTTCTTGATTTTCGATTAGATATGTATAATCGGGAATAACATAATCGATACCCATTAAATATTCATCTGGAAATAATAATCCAGAATCAACGATAATGAGATCGTTTTGATATTCGATACAATACATATTTTTGCCGACTTCTCCTAATCCACCCAGCGCAAAAATCCCGATTTCACTAGAATTTATTAATTGATTTTGCATGGTGAATAATCCTTTCTCTCATGTTTTGAATGGTTTAATATCTAACTTGTATTATACATAAAAAAGGAAGATTTTGCAAATACATCGAAAAATATCTTTTAGATTATCTTGATTTTTATGAGAATTCAATATAAAATATACTAGATATGCCCGAGTGGCGGAATAGGTAGACGCGCTGGACTTAAAATCCAGTGTCAGCAATGACGTGTCGGTTCAAGTCCGACCCCGGGTACCATACAATAACTTACGATGATTTTTTTAAGTTATCGTTTTTTATTTTTTTGTGAAGTCATTATTTTTTATCTAAGTTCAGTTTATTTAATGATATAATATGAATTGTTACGTATTTAAAGATTACTAACTAGAAAGAAGAGTGGCCTATGGACATCTCACAATTAAGAGAAAAATATCGTCGCATCGAATATTTACTTTCAACGATTGATTTTAGTTTGTTGTGGCCAAACTTCATCAAATACCCATTTGCTTTATATGATGATACTAATGTGGTTTTTGAAGATGCTATTTTCGCTAAAACAAATGATTTTATTGGAAACACTTCGATTATGTTTCAAAATCGTAATACTGCAATTTGGAATATGAATGAAGACATAGATGAAGAGGTTCTAACTTCAAAGATTGTTCATGAAATGTTTCATGCATTTCAAAACGATAATCATGAGAATCGTTATCCAAAAGAAATTGAGGCTTTGTATAAGTATCAATATGATATTCATAATTTATCGAATAAATTCAATGAGAATAAGTTAATTGTATCGCTTTCGCATCATTTTACGACTGAAAATTTCACTAATTTGTTAAATATGAAATCTCAAAGGAATAAAATAAATCCTTATGAGTTTTCGTATGAAGCCAAGGTAGAGCAAATTGAAGGAACAGCACAATATGTGGAATTAAAAGCGCTTGAAAGTTTGAATATAGTCAAAGCAGAAAAACTTTTTGAAAGACTATGTAATAATGTTGTAAATCCGAAAAACTTGTTTCCAATTCGAATCATTAGTTATGACTGTGGTGCTTTATACATCAAATTGCTGATAGATAATAGGGTTCCTTTTGAGAGTGGTTTTTCAAACACGACAATCAATGAACAGTTAGTTGCTTCATTAAAACCTATTTTAACTGAAGTTATTGACAATCCCGAAATTAAAATGATATATGATAGTTATTCTGAAGAGACGAAAAGACTCATTAAAGATGCACTAACTTTGGGGAAGGTAGTTGCCAAAGGAAATTATAAATTAATTGGAGTGAATGTATATTCTGCTAGATATGATAATAACTGCATTTATTCAGAATATTTTGTTGCCTATGAAGATGAAGTAAAAGACAATGTATTGTATGGAAACTATGTGATCAAAATGCATAAAGATAGAATCACAGAAATCTATCAAGTATAACAATTTTTACCAAAACAAAAAATATTAGAGGTGATTCTTTATGGATTTCGTTTTCATTCTCTTTATTAGTTTATTTTCTTTATCTATTTTAGCCATTATTTTTGCATTCATTATTATTTCGCATAATATTCGAGTTCGAAAATATATTGATTCTCACAAAGAAAAAGCTCTTGTTTTGCGAAAAGATATAAAAAATACTGAACTATCTAATGTTGATAAAAATTCAAAACATAGATTCATAAAATATTTTCTAGTGGTTCAACTTGCAAATAGTTCAGTCTTAACCTTTGAAATTTCAGAAAAGCAATTTTCATCTGTTCTCACAGGCGAAACAGCTATTCTCGCCTTTAGAGGTGAAAAGCTCTTGTTTTATGAGTCAAAACATAAAATTAGTACAGTGTTTCTTGACCAACTAACAGATAGATATCCATTTTATCACCGTCAAAAACAAGGACCACAAGTATTGTTTTATGCTAATTTTCCAAGTATAAATATCATCATTAATTCTTATGAATCAATATCTTTAGATTATAGTGAAATTAAAGAAGCATTTTCACTAATCAAGAAAATTCCTGAAGAATTTTTCTGCTTAGTCAATAAGGATGACGATTCTTTAGAAATTATATGTGTTGAAAATCAATTTGAAATACAGATGACGTTAGGTTCAAATCTCTTTACTACTTTTGTTGAAGAAGAAAAAAACCTTCTAGACTTAATTGGGTTGTGGATGAATGAAAAACATATTATTGATGATTACAAATTTACTCAAGTTTAATATGGATTAAATGTTGTTTTTTCCTCAAAAAAAACAACATTTTTTTTATTTTAGATTATGTTATAATATATATATCGAGGTGGTAATTTGGTCGCAAAAGTCTTAGTAGATGTGAAAGCTAAAGCAGTGAATAAACTTTATGATTATGCTGTCGGCCAAGACTTCGAAAACATATTAGAACTTGGTATGCGTGTTATTGTCTCGTTTGGTTCAAGAGAAGTCATGGGGTACGTGTTAGACATTGTCTTAGAGAAAGAAACAAACGCTCTGTTGAAACCCATAATAAGGCTTCTTGATTTGGAATCATATATCACAAAAGAACTCATTGATTTAGCGTATCAAATTGAAGAAGATACATCCACTGTGCTAATTAAGGTATTAGAAACAATGCTGCCAAGTGCTTTAAAAGCAGTCTATAAGACATCCTTTGAAGTGATTGATGAAAATCTGCTACCTGATTCACTTAAAAAGGTTTTTAGTGGTGGAATTGAGATACCTTTCACTGAAGAATTTTTTCCATATGCAAAGGAAATAAAATCAAGTCTTCAAAAAGGAGCTATCAAACAAATATATGATATCTCTTCAAAAAGTAATCCTAGAACCAAAAAGATTGTTCGTTTTTTGAAAGAGCTTGATTCATATAAAAATGATAAACAAAAAAAAGTTATCGAATATATAAAAAACCATCAAAACGAATCTTTAGTTCTTACTGATTTACTTCGAAATTTACAAGTGACGTCTTCTGTCATCACAACTTTACAAAAACATGGAGCTTTAGAATTACTTAATCAAGAACAGTATCGGGAGATCTTGTCAATTCAAAAGCCAAATCATAAAGAAGTAACATTGAATGACGAACAAGAAACTGCATTTATAAAAATTAATCAAAAAATTAACCAATATGTTACGTTCTTGCTTCATGGAGTGACTGGATCAGGAAAAACAGAGATTTACATTAAATCAATTGAAGAAGTATTGAAGAGTGGTAAAGAAGTGCTTTTTTTAGTGCCCGAGATTGCTCTCACGCCAATGATGGTGAACAGATTTAAATCTCATTTTCAAAACCAAGTTGCTATTTTACATTCTGGATTATCGATCGGCGAAAAATACGATGAATGGCGAAAAATCATTCGCAAAGAAGTATCAATTGTTATTGGAGCAAGAAGTGCTTCTTTTGCCCCATTTGAGAACTTAGGGCTTATCATCGTTGATGAATGTCATGAATCTACTTACAAACAAGAAGAAATGCCAGCTTATTATGCAGTTGATGTGTTAAACCACAGGGCAAAGCATTATCAGATTCCTTTAATATTAGGATCAGCTACTCCAAACATTGAGTCTTATGCTAGATATAAACGTGGATATTATGAACTATTAACACTTAATCACAGGGCGCTTAATTCATATGAACCAGACATTGAGATAATTGACATGAAAAAAGAGTTTTTGTCTGGGAATTCAGAATTATTTTCTAGAACTCTAGTTCAAGAGATAAATTATCGACTAGAAAAGAAAGAGCAAGTGATTCTTTTGCTGAATCGTAGAGGGTATTCAAATTTTGTTATTTGCCGAAACTGTGGATATGTTTTTTCATGTAAAGATTGTGATATCTCACTAACTTATCATGATACGGATCACACTTTAAAATGTCACTATTGTGGACACAAAGAAGAAGTTCCCCATGAATGTCCTAAATGTAAATCAAAAGACCTTCGTTTCATGGGAGTGGGAACTCAAAAAATTGAGACAGAACTCGCAAAACTATTTCCGAACTCTAAAGTAATACGAATGGATAACGATACAACAAGGACAAAAAATGCCCATGAGAAATTACTAGATGAATTTGAAAAAACAGGGGATATATTATTAGGAACACAGATGATTGCTAAAGGACTTGACTTTCCACATGTGACTTTAGTAGGTATCTTACAAGCGGATGGTAATTTATATTCGCCAGATTTTAGAGCGCCAGAAAAGACATTCCAGTTAATCACTCAAGTTGCTGGACGTGCTGGAAGGCATGATTTAAAGGGTAAGGTTGTAGTTCAAGCTTTTAATCCGGATCATTATGCTATACGTTTTGCGATTAACCATGATTACTTAGGTTTTTATGAGTACGAAATGCAATTGCGAAAAATCGCTAAATATAGTCCTTTTTATTATATTAATCAGATTATGCTGTCTAGTGAAAACGTTCGAGATATCTTTTTATGTGCACGAGAAATCATCAAGTATTTAAGGAAAGAATTATCAAAAGAAGTAATAATTTTGGGGCCTACTTTGCCCGTTATTTCTAGAATAAAAAATAAATATCGTTGTTTGATATTGCTTAAGTACAAAAACGAACCTAACTTGAACCAATCTTTGGCATATATAAAAAATCAATTCGACACGGACTTAATCTACATAAGTATAGATAAATTCCCAACAATATAGAAATGGGTGACTAACTATCTTTAGTCAATAAAAAAATATAATAAAATAATAGTTTATGACAAAACACCTAATTTTAAGGATTAGGTAAAATAATATAGAGAAGAAATGGATAACTGATTGCGCTACACAATCAAAAGTTAACTAGCGTAGAAGAGTTTGGTCGTAATTCATATGTTTAGTTTCAAGCGTAAAGATTAGACGGACAAGTTTACGAGCAAGATGCGATAAGGCAACAAGATGAGATTTACCCTCAGAGCGTTTTTTCTTATAGTAGTCATAGAAAACAGGGTTCCAAATTAAAGAATATTCAGCGACCCTAAAAAGCGTAGCACGAAGATATCCAGAACCACGTTTCACCATTCTACCCTTTTTCGATTCTGTACCGGATTGATAAATAGCAGGATCCATCCCAGCGAAAGAAAGCATTTGAGCAGGAGAATCAAAACGAAGAATATAACCAAACTCAGATAGAATCGAAGCGGCTGATAAGGGACCGATACCAGGGATTGAAAGAATCGGCGAAGAGATATACGTAATCAAGGTTTGAATCTGAAGTTCGAGCTTACAAATTTGAGTATTGACCGCTCTAAATAACTCAAGGATAGAAGAAAATTCTAGTAAAAGAATGGGATCAGAGGACCCAACTGTGTTAATAGCCAAAGATTTCAGCTGAATGAATTTAGCATAGCTGAAATGACCGCGTGAAAGTGAGCGGAATTCATTTTGGATATCTTAGATGGAGACACAAATTTATACAAGATATAGAGCGCAGTTTTGCCTAATTTATGGTGAAAGAACGGCTTAAACTCTGGGAACAGATACTCTAAAATATTTGTCAGTTGAACAAGGTGCTTAGAGCGTTGTAAAACAAAGGAGCTCCTTAGACGAGAAAGTGATTTTAGAAAGAACATGTGGTATGATTGAGGTGGATAGGTCTTGTACTCCACTGAGAGTAATAATCTAGCGATGGATTTGGCATCAAGAGGATCGGTTTTCGTTTTTTTTAACGATTGAGCCTGTGAGAACTTATGCGTTAAGAGCGGATTAAATTCCATGAATGAAAAACCATTCTTTTCCAAAAACATCTTGAGATTAAAACCGTAATGACCAGTGGCTTCAAGGCCTATTCGCATGATTTGTGAAGCATCAAGTGATTGAAGCAATTTTAATAATTGATCAAAACCCGCTTTTGAATTGTGAAACGAGAAATTCTTTTGAATCACACAACCTGTTTCAGTAGCGATGAAACAGTCGTGCTTGTATTTGGAAATATCAATACCGACCAAATACATATCAAACACCTACCTTTATAAAAAGAATATCGCACTGATGGTCTGCACAGTCATTTTACGGGTGTATTCATGTTTTAGATAAAGCGTCAAGCGCTATCCAACTGATAAACACTAAAAATAAAAGACTGTGGTAAGTGTCACCCAAAATAGTCTAAGCTATCATAAAACAGAGACAAATCCACAGTGCATTCATATTATATCACTGTCAAAAAAGACAATGAAACAACCAAAGATAAAAACAAGGAAGGAGATATAATCAAACCATCTAAATAAAGATAATTTGATTATACATGATTATATGAATATAATTTTTATGGGCACTATGGAATTCGCCGTCCCTATTCTCGAGGGGTTAATTGAAACAGAGAATGTGCTATTGGTTGTAACACAACCTGACAGACCATTCGGAAGGAAACATATTTTAAAACCATCTTCGGTCAAGTTGAAGGCTTTAGAACATGGGATTACTGTGTTTCAACCAGAAAAAATAAAAGAAAATGTTAACCCTATATTAGAACTCCATCCAGATGTCATTATCGTTGCAGCATACGGTCAAATGATTCCTAATATTATCTTAACTACACCGCCATTCAGATGCATCAATGTACATGCTTCTTTGCTTCCAAAGTATCGAGGAGGTGCGCCAATGCACAAGTCGATTCAAAATGGGGAAGCCTACACGGGCGTTACGATCATGAATATGGCGATGAAAATGGACTCTGGTGATATTTTAACGCAAAGAGCAATTCCAATACTAGATACTGATGATGTTGGCTCTATGCAGGAAAAACTCGGCTTATTAGGCAGGGATTTGCTACTAGAGACATTGCCAAAAGTGTTTTCAGGCGAAATCGTTCCTGTGAAACAAGATGAATCACAAATCACTTTTGCTTATAACATCAAACCTAGTGAAGAACACATCAATTTTAATCAAACGGCTAGACAAGTCTTTAATCATGTTCGAGGTTACCATCCTTGGCCATTAACATACACTTTAATTGATGATCAAATGTTAAAATTATACCAAGTTAAAATTAGTGATGAAACAGCAGTAATTTCAAGTATTCCTGGTGAAATATTGGAAGTTACTAAAAACTC
The DNA here is from genome assembly GCA_028691315.1 of Candidatus Izemoplasmatales bacterium. Taxonomy (GTDB): domain Bacteria; phylum Bacillota_I; class Bacilli_A; order Izemoplasmatales; family Hujiaoplasmataceae; genus JAHIVB01. Next base: position 33,969 of record JAQUZN010000002.1, read on the forward strand.
TTGTATCGTTCAAACCGAAAAAGGGACAATATCGTTAGTAAATATCCAACTTCAGGGAAAAACACCGATGGATATCTCTACTTTCCTAAATGGAGTAGGAAAAACACTACTTGTTCCAGGGAAGATACTGAAATAGAGTGCCATTTAATTTAAAATATGGTATAATATCTAGTTAGATAAAAATATAATTGAAAGGTGATGTTTCGAAATGAACCGTCAAAAAAATTTATTTTCAAGAGATGAAATGTATCATATGAATGTTGAGAAACTGCTAGAACGTGGAGTCGATGTGAATGAGATAGCTGAAGTAGCATTTCGTCAACAATCTAAATGGAATCCCAATATCTCTTTTCAAGAATGCGTGGATTCAGTAAATAAAATATTGTCTTTAAGAGATGTTTTTCATTTACTTCAATTAGGTGCTGAAATAGATCGTTTGACTGAAGACCATGCTTTTCATGGGCCAATTCAATCAATCCTCGAGAGCGATCTAGGAATGTTTGGAATTGATGAATTGTTTGGATTAGAACTTGCAGGACTCTATGGAACCATAGGAAAAACAAATTTTGGTGATATTGATGTTAATAAACCCGGAATTGTATCAAAACTTAATGAACTAGGAAAAGCAGAAAATCATGCTTGCCATACTTTCTTAGATGATATTGTTGGCGCTATTGCTGCGGCAGCTTCGACAAGAGTTGCTCAAATTGAAAATGAAATTGAAGCGAATAAAGACCCAAGAATTATTGAAGAACCTAAACTATTTTAAATAGCGACATGTTCATATAGATATGCAAAGGAGGTGTGGGGTTGGATAATAGGGAAAAAGCTTTAGATGAATTTTTTAAGAAAAATGATGGATCTGTAAAGAAAAAGCCACTTAAAGATACCAATCAAGATGAATCCGAAAAAATAAATTCCTATTTTGAAACTGTCTCAAGTCAAAAAACCCTTAAAAAGAGATCTGGTTTAGACAAACTAGTTGATTTCTTTCGAATCACTTCGTTCAAAAATAAGTTTGATGAAAAGAAGGTCTCTGCTAATTTAAAACAAATAGAAGTTGAAGGGAAAGATAGAACTTCAAATCTATGGAAGAAAATTACTCTTCAGTTTCTAAATTGGTTTAGTTTTGAAGCTGGTGTTGATATCTTAGATGAAACCAGTGTTTTGTATCGAAGAAACCTTGTCATTAAACATATCATTTATATTACCAATATTGTTTTTATTATATTCACTTTTATTGGTTCAAAGAGTAACGGGTTTAATATCAACTTAATCGTTGCCTTTGCATTTTCTTTGATTATGTTTTTTACCAATTTGTCGATAAAAAAAATCATATTTGAAGAGCCAAGAACCCTTCAAAAACAAATAATGGGAGAATATTTCTCTGGTATATATATTTTAATGATGGCAATGATTGTCTATATAAAACTTAAATGGACTTTATCTAGTAGCACAGCAGAAGGATATCTAAGCATTACTCAAGCAGGATACTCCTTAATTTATTTTGCACTTGTCGTGCTTGCACTATACCAAGATTCTAAACTTCTTAAAACTGTTTTTAAAATTGCCATTGTATTGATGACAATTATTCATGTAACAGTCTTATATCCAGTTTATTTATATGGAGATAATGGTATTTTTTCAGTTTGGACTTATGTCAAAGGGCCAATTTTAACTGATATTGTCTTAAGAACGCTTGTCTTGGCAATTTTTATGATTGCACTTTATTCCACGGCGAAAATATCCGAAGATATGAATAATAAGCGAAAAGAAGAACTAATAAAACGACGAGCAATGGAAAAAGACTTTAAAGAAGTTGTCAATGATGTTTTTGATGTTATTGGTGTGTACAAGCATAGAGGTCATGATAATGATGAAGTTAAACAATTAGAAGTAGCACATCGTGTAGCAGAAATCGCCAGTAAACTCGGAAACTTTTTAGGGTACTCTCCAAAGCTATGCAAAGAAATTTTTGACTTTTCAACGATTCATATCGATAAAAAAGATGTATTATCTTTAACGGATTATGATGAAAAAGAAGTTCTTGACGAGCAAGATTTCAAAAAAATCAGAGATAAAACGATTATTGGATCAATCATAATTAAACGTCTCCAACTTGAAAAAAAGGGTGAAGATATTGTTAGAGCTCATTTTGAAAAAACGGCTGATGCAGATTTTATTAGTGAAATGAATAGCATTCAAAACAATCGCGAATCTCAAGTTATTTTGCTCGCGGAGATTTATGACATTTTAAGACAAACAAGAAATTACAAGAAAGAAATTAAACATGCAAGAGCAATTGATTTGATTCAGCTTGAGTTTTATCCATATTTTGATCCGCAAATCATTGACAGATTTGTGAAATATAGTGATGATTTTGAATCAATCTATTATAAATTGACACTAGAATAGGAGAACAAGACAATGTACCGATTTTTTACATCAGAATCTGTTACTGAAGGCCATCCAGATAAAATTTGTGACCAAATCAGTGATGCAATTTTAGACGCAATATTAGAAAAAGACCCAAATGCAAGAGTGGCTTGCGAAACGCTTGTTACTACTGGACTTGTATTGGTCGCAGGCGAAATAACAACAGAAATGTATGCTGATATCCAAAAAATTGTTCGAGATACCGTCAAAGAGATTGGTTATGATCGTGGTAAATATGGTTTTGATTCAGAAAATTTAGCTGTAATGGTGTCAATAAATAACCAATCAACAGATATCGCACTTGGCGTGGATGAAACCAACAGTCATGAACAGGGTGCAGGCGATCAAGGAATGATGTTTGGGTATGCTACTTCAGAAACAGATTGTTATATGCCAATTTCTCATCTTTATGCAAGCCTGCTTGCGAAAAGACTATCAGAAGTAAGGAAACTTAGGATTGTTGATTATTTAAGACCAGATGGAAAAACCCAAGTTACGGCAGAATTCAATGATGATGGTACATTTAAACGTTTTGACAAAATTTTGATTTCCTCTCAACACTCGCCGAAAGTATCACAAGAGACAATCAGGAAAGATATCATAAAACATGTGATTGAACCAATAATTCCTTCAAATATGATAGATTGTCATACAGAAATCTTAGTAAATCCTACAGGTAGATTTGTGATTGGCGGACCTGCAGGTGATTCAGGATTAACTGGCAGAAAAATCATTGTTGACACATATGGAGGAAAAGCTCATCATGGTGGTGGTGCTTTTTCTGGAAAAGATCCATCAAAAGTTGACAGAAGTGCCGCTTATGCATTAAGATATGTCGCAAAGAATATTGTCGCAAGTGGACTTGCGAAGGAAATAGAAGTTCAAGTATCATATGCAATCGGTATTTCTAAACCAACAAGCATTGGTGTAAATACTTTTGGAACTGGGATTATATCAGATGATCAACTTGTAGAAATTATCAAAAAGCATTTTGATCTTCGACCTCGTGCAATTATTGATGCATTCCAACTAAAACGTCCAATTTACAAACAAGTTGCTGCATATGGACACTTTGGTCGAGACGATTTAGATTTGCCTTGGGAAAAATTAGATAAAGTAGAATTGTTAAGCCAATATAAGAAATAGGGTGAAATTATGTTAATAATCGACTGGAAATCTGTATTAGAAATATCATTTTTAGTTATATTTATACTTGCAGTAATCATTGTCTCATCCTTTTTCATCATGAGGTCATTACATGCTTCTTATAAAGAAGTTTATAAGTATCAGTCAAAATTTGATATTGAGCTAAGAAAGTCATTAAATCTTCTATCTAAAGTTACTGAAGATGATCAAATTGAAACGTATATAAATTTGAATATCAAGGAATTATCAAGTGCAGAAAAGAAAAAGATTATTCAATTAGTTGATGGTCTTTATAGACAAATAGATATCACTTTAGTAGAAAACGTCTACTTAGTGGAAACTTATGAAAACCTACAAGAAGTAAGAAGAACTAGAGATAGTTTGGCACTTATTTTCAATCAGAAAATATTAATGTTCCCGTTTAATCTAGCTGCGAAAATTGTAAAACTAGAAAAATGGGATATTTATACTGAAAAATAATAAAAATAAGAATTCGGTGGAAGCCGAATTCTTTTAATTTTAGCATTCAAATATTAGTTATAATGATACCCTTGATACGTATTTCTTTTTCGCAAAATTTTATCAATTTCGTTTGTTACTACGAATTTCTTCAAACTCCAAAGAGGCTCAATTAAGTCTTCTTTCATGGCATCTCCAGTTAAGCGATGCAAGACAATGTCCGTTCTTAGATGTTCTATTTGCTCAGCAACTAGCTCAGTGTATTCAGAAAGGGTTAATATTGGATAAGGATGTTCTAGATAGTATCTTTCAAGTGGAGTGTTTTTTATTATGTAAAGCATGTGAATCTTTAAACCTTGTATATCCTGTTTATTTACAAAATTCAAAGTGTCCATCATCATTTCTTTGGATTCCCCTGGTAGTCCATTGATTATATGGCAAACCACATGGATGTTTTTTTTTCTTAGTTTCAAAACTGCCTCTTCAAAATCTTTGAGTGTGTGGCCTCTATTAATCAATTTTGCAGTAGACTCATGAATTGTTTGGAGTCCAATCTCGATTGTTAAGAATGTTCTTAGATTCAAATCCGCCAAATATTCAATAATTTCGTCGTTAAGACAATCTGGTCTTGTCGCAATACTTAAACCAATAATGTTCTCATTCAAAGTTAAAGCTTCTTCAAATAAAGACTTTAATTTGCTCAAAGGACCATATGTGTTTGTATTTGCTTGAAAATAGGCAATATATTTTCCGCTTTTCCATTTTTTTTGCATCATTTTAAGCACTTCTTCAAACTGTTTTTTTAATGGTAGTAACTTATTGCCACCAAATTCGGCACTTCCCGATTCTGAACAATATATGCAGCCATCTTTTGATAGTGTACCATCTCTGTTTGGACAAGTAAAGTCACCATTTAGTGATATTTTGTACACTTTATCATGGAATTTTTCTAAATAGAAATCATTTACCGTATAATACGGCCTTTCCTTACCCACAAAAATCATATTTCTCACCTTGGTTTATTATATCATAATTTGGTATTTCTTGTTTCTCAAAAACTAGTTGTTTGTGATATAATATACATGGTTGGTGATATATATGTATACAGTGATGAAAGATAGTTTGTTTGAACCTAAAAAAATTCCAAATCATCGCAATAAATCTATATGGTTTCTTGCGTTTTATTTTCTTGTGCTTTCCTCTGTTATGTCGATTGGATCCATTATTTATTTAGTAAGATACGCTGATAATTCGGTTATTACCTCTGAATCAACAGGCTGCGTAATCGCTAATAGTTCTGTAGAATGCTCTGGGACATCTCATAATGCTTCAACTTTATATACTATATATGATAATTCTCTCTATTTTCTCAGCGAGACAGAATCGGTTGATTCAATTGTGGGAATTGAAAAAGTAGCATACATCTTTCAAGGATCAGATATACTAATCTACGCAAATAGCAAAATAATCATTCAGACAAATATTTCATCTGTTATCAATCAGTATGGGAACTTTGATGAAATGATACAAGGATTTCAAACAACTTTTTTAGTATCGTTAATTTTCTTTAATATCCTTGTCAATTTTATTACCTTGTTATTATTTTCTCTAATATCAATGATTACATTCCTTGATATTAAAAAATTCATTCCTTTCAAGAAACTATATATCATGGTTGCATTTTCAATGACACCAATTGCTATTTTAATGACTTTCAGTGGATTAGTCCAAATTGGACAGTTTATCTTTATTTTGTTATTACTTATTGGATATCGTTCTTTATTTGTTTTGCGAAAAGAATTAGCTATCGAGGTTTATCAAAACATTATGCGTTCACCAGTTTCAAAAGGACCAGATTCTGAAGAACTATTAGACATCAAAGAAAATGAAGAATCTGAGGATCAAAAAGAAGAGACGGATAAAGATTAGTTTATTTTGTTCTTGAATTTTATGTGTACTTATGATAAGATATCTTTAAATGCAAAGAACTAGAAATAGTACTGAAATCTTCCTTCAAAAAGAGACCTAGGGTTTGGTGAAACCTAGGATGGAATTTCACGAATTAGTCTAGTGAGCAAGTGAAACGCAACACGTGAGTTTCATTCGTTTTCCGCGTTAAGGAATGAAGTGCTAGCATTGCTAGAACAAAGGTGGTACCGCGATTAAATCGTCCTTTATTTAGGGCGTTTTTTTTATTTTTTAAGGAGGAATTACGATGAGTGCATTTGTGCCTAGTTTTGATCACTTAGTCATTGAACCTAAATGGCAAAATAAGTGGTATGAATCAAAAGTGTTTCAAGCTAAGGATTTTGATGATTTACCTAAGTATTACAATTTAGTTGAATATCCTTATCCTAGTGGACATGGTATGCATGTAGGACATATTCGTGCATATGCTTCCTTGGAAGTCATCTCTAGGAAGAGAAGAATGGAAGGATATAATGTCTTATTCCCCATTGGTTTTGATGCTTTTGGGCTTCCTACAGAAAACTTTGCCATCAAAAATCAAATCCATCCTCGAATTGTGACAGATGGAAATATTGAGTTATATATTAGGCAATTAAAAACTGCTGGTTTTTCCTTTGATTTTGATCGCCTTATTGACACAACAGATGAAGAATATTATAAATGGACACAATGGATTTTTTTGAAAATGTATGAACATGGGTTAGTTTATAAAAGTAAAACATATGTCAACTTTTGTCCGGATTGTAAGGTCGTTCTATCGAATGAAGAATCTCAAGGGGGAGAATGTGATCGTTGTGGAACACATGTTACTCAATTGGAAAAAGATGTTTGGTTCCTCAGAATAACTGAGTATGCGGATAAACTGCTTGATGGGCTTGATGTTTTAGAATCAAACAATCGAATCCGTACTGAACAAGAAAAGTGGATTGGAAGGTCAAAAGGTGCTTTCATCCAGTTTCAAATTGAAGGAAGTTCGGAGTTTTTAAAGGTTTTCACGACAAGACCAGATACAATTTATGGGACTACTTTTATGGTTATTTCACCAGAACATCCAATACTAGAAACACTCCATGATCAAATCAAGAATCATCAAGAAATTCATGAGTATCAAGATAAAGCTAAATTAAAATCCGAGTTTGAAAGAACACAGTTACTCAAAGATAAAACTGGAGTTCGAATTGAAGGGATTCATGCGATAAATCCACTAAATAACAAGCAAATTCCGGTCTTTATTTCGGACTATGTTATGATTACCTATGGAACAGGCGCTATAATGGCTGTTCCTGCACATGATGAAAGAGATTATGAGTTCGCTAAAAAATTTGATTTAGATATTATCGAAGTTATCGCTGGAGGAGATATCTCTCTTTCTCCTTACACATCGACAGAAACAGGAACTCTAGTGAACAGCGAGATTCTGAATGGTTTGTCTGTTGATGAAGCTAAAAAGAAAATAATTGATTATTTAGTGAAACATAATATTGGTATGGAAACAAAGACTTATAAAATGAAAGACTGGGCATTCAACAGACAACGATATTGGGGTGAACCGATTCCTATCGTTTATTGTGACGATTGTGGTACTGTTCCTGTTCCATACAAAGATTTACCTGTTAAGCTTCCTATGGTAGAAGCATTTCTGCCTACGGATACTGGAGAGTCTCCGCTAGCAAACATTCCAGAATTTGTCAATACAACCTGTCCAATTTGTGGGAAAAAAGCTCGAAGAGAAACGGACACCATGCCACAATGGGCTGGATCTAGCTGGTACTTTTTAAGATATCTTGATCCGCTCAATAAAGACGAGTTTTGCTCGAAAGAAAAGCAGAAGTATTGGGGTCAAGTTGATTGGTACAATGGTGGTATGGAGCATGTAACAAGACATTTAATTTACTCACGTTTTTGGAATCATTTTTTGTATGATATTGGAGAAGTATTATATCCAGAACCATACTTGAAAAGAACTGCTCAAGGGCTAATTCTTGGTAGTGATGGCGAAAAAATGTCTAAGTCAAAAGGAAATGTGATTAACCCTCTTGATATCATCAATGAGTATGGTGCTGATACGTTAAGATTATATACACTCTTTATAGGTGATTATGAAATGCCAACTCCATGGAACGAAAATGGAGTGAAGGGCTGCAGAAGATTTCTAGATAAAGTATGGCGTCTCTTTGAAAAAGTGAATGATGAACAAAAACATTCTTTATCAACTGAATCATTAGTTCATAAAACCATAAAAATGGTCAGCGAAGATTATGAAAATATGAAGTTTAATACAGCAATTGCTAAACTTATGACATTGTCTAATGAACTCACAAGTCTTGATCAAGTTACAAGCAAAGATTATGAGACACTTCTTATACTATTAAATCCAGTTGCACCACATATTTCAGAAGAACTTTGGGAGATGTTAGGACATAAGGAAGGCTTAGTTTTCGAAAAATGGCCAACATATAATGAAACTTTGTTAGTTGAAAAAGAAATCGAAATTGTAATTAGCATAAATGGGAAAATCCGAGATAAAATGACAATGCCAGTAGATACAGATGTTAAAGTGATTGAACAAAAAGCATTGAATCTGCCAAGAATCATTGAATTAATTGGTGATTCATCAATTAAAAAAATAATTGTTATTCCGAATAAACTTGTTAATATTGTAATTTAAAGAAATACACCTACATGGTCGTAAGATTATGTAGGTGATTTTTTTATGAAAGAGACTAATTATCCAACTAACAAACCAACTGAGATCAAAGTACACGCAATTCATGATGGTATCTGTGAACGATGTTTGTCAACAGATGTAAATCATCTACTAGATAGCTATGGAGAAGTGTATTGTACAAGTTGTGAACATTACGGAAGATTATATGAATTTAATTATCTTTATAGACACAACCGGACTGTAAAGCCAACAATTCATATGCTCAGGTTTTCATTTGAACTTTCCGAAGCTCAAAAAAGAGGAAGCAACTTTTTTTTACAGTGCATTGATGAAAATAAAAATGGGTTTTTAGAGGCCGTATGTGGCGCAGGAAAAACTGAAATGTTATATGAAGGAATATTAAAATTATTAAATTCACAAATGCGGATTTGTTTAGCTATACCAAGAAAACAAGTGGTAATTGAACTTTCGAATAGACTTCAAGGTGTTTTTCCAAGTACGATTATCAAGCCATTGTATGATGAATTGAAAGATGATCAAAATGCCCATATCATTATCTCAACGATACACCAACTTATTCATTACTACCACGAATTTGATGCTATTATCTTAGACGAAGTAGATGCATTTCCATTAGAAGGCAATCCTTTTTTAGAACAACTCATTTATAAAGCAATCAAAAGGGATGCACTCATATTCATGATGAGCGCAACGATATCTAAAAACAGACAAATAGATATAAAGAAAATGAACATGAACACATGTCTGATTGCATCAAGGTTTCATGAACAGCCTTTAGATATCCCACAAACACTTCATATTCTAAATATGACAAGAGATTTATATCTTGGAAAAATAAACAATAAAATAATAAAAACATTGCGATTATGGCGCCTACAAGAACATTTCGTTTTTATCTATGTTCCAACTATTAAAATTGGTACTCTAATCTACGAAATATTAAAGACTGTACTTAATAACGTATGTTTTCTCTCTTCGAAAACAAGGTTTAAAAATGTAATATTATCAGATTTTTCAAAAAAACGAGTTGACTATTTAATTACAACATCGATTTTAGAAAGAGGAGTAACCTATCCTAATCTCAATGTAATGGTTTTGTTTGCGGATCACTTGATATATTCAAAAGAGATGCTGATTCAGATATCTGGACGGGTTGGCAGAAAAAAATCACATCCACATGGTGAAATCCTATTTGTGTCAGAATACTTATCTAAAGAAATGACCAATGCAATATTATCTATTAAATCAATGAATCTTCTCCATCAACAATCTGTCCAATGAAATGTATCATATGTGGTAATTTATTTCCAAGTGAAACTTCTTTTTGTTCGTTATTTTCTTTCGAGAGGTATTGTGCAAAATGCAAAGTAATACTAGCACAAAAAAGCACGTTTGAATCTATTCCCTTCGATAATGGATTACTTGATTATGTTAGTATTTATGGTCAACAATTTATTTCATTGGAAAAAGAAATCTATTTTTTTCAAGGATATGAAGAAACTCTTAAATTGGCGATTTTCGGTCCATACAAATATGATGTTATATTATTCATAGATCAAATTGAGTATAATTTATTCTCAAATTGGTTTGAATATGTAAAGAAATTTGGACGGATACTTTTGATGTCACTAACATATTTTGATTTCAGTTCGTATATGATGATATTTTGATTTTTTTGTAAAAAAAGAGTCATCCAGTTTACTTCATAAAATATTGGTGCTATAATGAAATTGGCTTTTAAAACAAAAAGGAGTGATTTAAATGAAACTTGATGTGAGAGGCAAAAATGGTTTTGAAATTACCGAATCAATCAAACTCTATTTTGAAAAGAAACTTCACAAGATTGAAAAGGTATTTTTACAAGAACTCGAAGCGTATGTAGTTTGCAAAATCTACAAAGATTTAACAAAAGTTGAAATCACTATTCCAATTAAATTTATTACCATCAGGGCAGAAGTTGAAGACAAGGATTTATATGCGGCAATCGATCGTGCCGTTGATAAACTTGAAGCCCAAATTCGTAAAAACAAACACAAAATGAATCGTAGTTTGCAAGAAAAAAGTGGAATTAAAGATGCTTTTAGAAGTGATGACTTAAATTTAGAGGAATTAGAGAAAGAGTTAATCAACCCAATTAAGAAAAAGCGAATTCAATTAGATATATTATCCTTAGATGAAGCAATTACGCAAATGGATCTTTTGGGTCATGATTTCTTTATTTATCGTAACGAAGATAAAGAAGTTAGCGTACTTTATTTAAGAGATGATGGGAAATATGGATTAATCGAAACAGAGTAGTTCAATTAGTGACCTGTAAGGTCACTTTTTTTTGTCCAAACCCAAAATTAGTTGAAAAAACACCCTATTTTGTGATATCATTATAGGTGTTTATGAAGAGGTGAAAGCATGTTTAATTTATTTGATCAAAACAAAAGAGAATTAAAAAAATTAGAAAAAACAGCAAATGCGGTTCTTGCTAAAGAAGCCGAATATAAATTATTATCTGATGAAGAACTAGTTCAAAAAACGGCTGAATTTAAGGAAAGATATAAAAATGGTGAAACCCTTGATGACTTGCTTGTTGAAGCATTTGCAGTTGTGAGAGAAGGTTCTACTAGGTTCACAGGAATGACTCCTTTTAAAGTTCAGGTGATGGGCGCAATTGTTATCCATAATGGTAATATTGCTGAAATGAAAACTGGTGAAGGTAAAACCTTGACCGCTGTTATGCCAGCCTATTTAAACGCTATATCAGGAAACGGCGTTCATATCGTTACCGTCAATGAATACTTGGCTGCACGTGAAGCAACTGGTGAAATTGGTAATCTATTTCGCTTTTTAGGATTGACAGTTGGGTTAAATATTCGCGACTTGACGCCAGAGCAAAAACGAGAAGTTTATGGCTGTGATATATTATATTCGACAAACAATGAACTTGGATTTGATTATTTAAGAGATCATATGGTTATTTACAAAGAAGCCATTGTTCAAAGACCTTTGAATTTTGCGATTATCGATGAGGTTGACTCAATTTTAGTCGATGAAGCTAGAACTCCGCTTATAATTTCTGGAGGAGAAAAAAACACTGTAGAACAGTATCAAAATGCAAATTATTTTGTAATTCGTTTACACGAAAATGAAGACTATCAAGTAGATGTCAAAGATAAAGCTATCAGTTTGACTGAAGAAGGAATAAAAAAAGCTGAAGAAAACTTTAATCTCGAAAATTTATATGATGTATCTAACGTTTCATTGTTACATCATTTAAATAATGCTTTGAGAGCAAATTTCATTATGACTCGTGATGTTGACTATGTTGTTCAGGATGGAAAGGTCATTATCGTTGATTCCTTTACAGGGCGTTTAATGCATGGACGTCAATTCTCAGAAGGATTGCATCAAGCATTAGAAGCAAAAGAAGCAGTAGAGGTAAAAAAAGAAACAGCAACTTTGGCAACAATAACTTTCCAAAATTTCTTTAGAATGTATAAAAAACTTGCTGGTATGACAGGTACTGCAAAAACCGAGGAAGAAGAGTTCAGAAATATCTATAACATGTATGTTGTAGAAATCCCTACCAATATGCCAATTGTCAGAATTGATGATAATGATTTAATCTTCGCTTCAATGGAGGCAAAGTATAAGTCGTTAGCTGACGAAATCGCGAAAAGGCATGCACTTGGTCAGCCGATACTTGTTGGTACTATCTCGATTGAAAGTTCAGAACTCTTATCGTCACTTTTAAAAAGAAGAGGCGTTAAACATGACGTTTTAAATGCCAAGCAACATGAACGGGAAGCAGAAATTGTCGAAAAAGCCGGACAAAAAGGTGCAGTTACAATTGCAACCAACATGGCTGGACGTGGTACCGATATTAAACTTGGTGAAGGCGTAGTTGCTCTTGGTGGGCTTGCTGTATTAGGAACAGAAAGACATGAATCTAGACGTATTGATAACCAATTACGTGGACGCTCTGGTAGACAAGGGGACCCTGGGTACTCTCGTTTTTATCTTTCTGCAGACGATGAATTATTAAAACGATTTGGTGGAGATAGATTTAAAAAAATGATTACATTGGTCACAACCTCAAAAGGTTCTGACACTGAAGACCCACTAGATTATGGTATGTTTTCAAAACTAGTAATGCGTGCACAACATCAAATTGAGGGAAACAACTTTGATCGACGAAAAACAGTTTTACAATATGACGAAGTATTAAGAAAACAACGTGAACTAATTTATAATCAAAGAACTGATGTTTTGTTCCACGATACGATTGAAGAATCTGTAAATGTGATGATTGAAGCATCTTTGAAAAGAGCATTAGATGCGCACGCTGATTCTCCTGAAGAAACATGGAAACTATTAAACAAGTATTTCCCAAGAGATGTAATTGATCAAAAAATTCTTGAAAATCCAGAAATAAATACGACTGAATACGTGTTTGATATGTACAAACGCGAAGTAGAATCAAAGAAAACTTTGGCTACAGAAAAAGTATATAACGATTTCTTAAAGGCCATTACACTTCGCGTAGTAGACACTTACTGGGTTCAACATATAGATGCAATGTCCGAATTAAGACAATCAGTTAGTCTACAGAGTTATGGCCAAATAAACCCATTTAGAGAATTTCAAGAAGTTGGATTTGTTATGTTTGAGTCTATGGTTCATAATATCCAAGATGATGTCACTAAATTTGTTTTAAAAGCACAAGTACGACAAAATACAGAACGTGTCCAAGTTGCTAAACCTATATCAACTTATTCTGGAAAAGAAGATGACACCCGCAAAAAACAGCCAAAGAAAGTTGTTCAAAAAGTAGGAAGAAATGATCCTTGCCCTTGTGGAAGCGGAAAAAAATATAAATATTGTCATGGACAAAATGATTAAGGTGAGGTTATGACTTATCTTGAATTAAAAAACATTCATACCACCGTCGTTGATAAATTTGATGACCTAAACAATGCGTTTGACATTGTCAAAGTTCAAAATAAACATGCGGTATTAGATCAAGAGACTCAATCTCTTGATTTTTGGTCTATCCCAAAACACGCGCAAAAAATAATTTCCGAAATGAATCAAATGAAAAGTTTGATTGAACAGTATAATTTAATCAAAGATTTATATGATACTATTGAACTGACATACCAGTTAACCTTAGAAGATGAATCTACTGATTTGACTGATATCGATGATGATGTTAAGAAGTTTTATCATCAAACAGATGATTTGAAAATAAAGACACTATTAAACAAGCCTTACGATAAACTAAATGCATTTCTTGAATTTCATCCCGGAGCTGGTGGCACTGAAAGCCAAGACTGGGCAGAGATGTTATTTCGTTTATATACTAGGTATGCAGAAAATAAAAGCTACAAAGTAACTGTACTAGATTACCTTGATGGTGATGAAGCGGGCTTAAAATCCGCAACTATCTTAATCTCTGGAGAATATGCGTATGGCTATTTAAAGGCTGAATCTGGTGTTCATCGCTTAGTTAGAATTTCTCCTTTTGATGCATCTGGTAGAAGACACACCTCTTTCGCAAGCGTATCTGTGACACCAGAACTCGATGACTCGATTGATGTTGATATTGCTGAACAGGATTTAAAAATTGATACTTACCGTTCAAGTGGAAACGGCGGACAAGGTGTCAATACGACTGACTCAGCGGTGAGAATTACGCATTTACCGACTAAAATAGTTGTAACTTGTCAAAATCAAAGAAGTCAAATCCAAAATCGTGAATCTGCCATGAAAGTTTTAAAGGGTAAATTATATCAACTAGAACTAGAAAGAAAACGTGCCGAAATGGATGCTTTTTCAACATCAAATGTCAGTAATGCTTTTGGAAGTCAAATTCGATCGTATGTCTTTCACCCTTATTCAATGGTAAAAGACCATCGCACTAACTTTGAAACAGGAAATACCGATAAAGTGATGAATGGAGATTTAGATGATTTTATTCAGGCATATTTGTTAATGAATAGTGAAACTTAGATAAGGAGACATATGGCTAAGAAAATAGGACTTCGTCCATTTGGTAAGTTAGAACAATATTTGTTATTGACGCTTGGTGTCTTAATTATGGCGTTCGCGTTTTATTTTTTTGTCATCCCTTCTGGAATAGTCGTTGGAGGCACAACAGGTTTAGCAATGATTGTCAGTAGGTATACTCAAGTGATACCCATTTCAGTTATTGCTTTTATTTTTAATGTCATTCTATTGTTATTGGCACTTATTTTTCTAGGAAAGAAAGAGTTTATCAGAAGTATATATGGTTCTTTACTCTTTCCAGTGTTTTTAGCTTTATTTGAATTTATTATTCCAAATCCTGTATTTGGCGAGAATGATTTATTATTAGTCTCACTTTATGCAGGTGGACTGATTGGTATTGGATTTGCTATTGTAATTCATTACGGTGGTACTACTGGAGGAACAGATATAGCGATTCAAATCGTTAAAAAGTATACGAGGTTATCTTTATCCACAGCGATTTATTTAGTTGACGGAAGTATTATTGTTCTTGGCGCATTTACGGAGCCAAAAGGGTTAAGCGAAGGCTTTATAGTTGTTTTATATGCGATTGTCATTGTCTTTTTATCGGGAAAAGTATCTGATTCATTCTTACTTGGTGTTGAATCAAAAAAAGCATTAAATATCATCACTGAAAAGCCAAAAGAATTGAAGGCGGCAATCTTTGCTTCATTTAGTAGGGGAATGACTGAAATAAAAAGTCAAGGCGGCTTTACTGAACATCAAAAAACAATCTTGATTATGGTTATTCATAATTCTGAGTATCATTTTGTCAAACGAATTATTCAAGATACCGATCCTAGAGCATTTGTATACGTTACTCCAGCTTCTGAGATTCAAGGAGAATGGTCAAACAAAGATGAGGTGTTTATCCAAAATGGTCAAAGTACAATTACTAAAAAAAGTTAAATCCGAATACGAAGTTACTTTTTTGCTTGAAAATGAAACGTTAGAAAAATGTCTTGTTTCTGAAGATTTAGTTGTTAGTTACAGACTCTTACAAGGTAAAGAGTTGCCTATAGAAACTTATTCTCAATTTCGCAAAGACTTGGCAATAGATGTGTTTTTTCATAAAGCAATTTCATATGTTCTTAAATATCACAAAAGCGAATCTGAAACAAGCGATTATTTAGAAAAAAAAGAATGTACAAAAGAAGAAATTTCTCGTATTATTGAAAAGTTAAAAAAGATAAACATTATCAATGATGAAATCCTTATCCAAAGCATTTTTGATATTCAAATCCGTCAAAAACGTGTTGGGCCAGCTAAACTGGAATATTTATTAAAAGAGAAGGGTTTTGAAGAATCACTCATAAGAAGAACACTTTTTTCGATAAAAACAGAAGATATTAACTCTAATCTTGATGCGCTATTTCAAAAAAAACTTATTTCTTTGAAACATCAATCCATTAGCAATGCAAAAAGGCTCGCGGTAAGTTATTTATATCAAAAAGGCTATGATTTAAATATAGTTCAAGCATATATAATTAGTCATCAAGATGCATTTTCTAAAGCAATCGATGAGGATAAAGGATTAAGGACTGAGTATTTTAGACTATTAAAAAGACTTGATAAGACTGAACTTTCCTCACCTCAAAAAAGTCAAAAAATTATTTCTTCACTGATGGCAAAAGGTTATCCATATAAAGCAATTTCAAAGATTCTTGAAAGGGGACAATTTGATGAACGCTAACTTGACTGAACTCGAAATGTACTTATTTAATGAGGGTAAATTAAAAGAAGGATTTAAACATTTTGGAGCACATTTGATTAAGGATGAACTTAATCAAATATTAGGAGTGAAGTTTTCTGTCTATGCCCCACACGCAAAAATAGTCTCTGTGGTAGGAGATTTTAATGGTTGGGACTCTAGAACTCACACAATGCAAAAAATTGATGATGCAGGAGTATTTAATCTTTTTATTCCGGATATTGGTGAATGGACAAGATATAAATACTGTATTGTAACAAGTTATGGACAAACAATTTTCAAAGCTGACCCATACGCTTTTTTTTCGGATAATAGACCAGATACATCTTCAAAAGTATATGATATTGATGGTTACTATTGGAATGATTCTTCTTACATCGAAAACAGAAAAGAAATCAATCCATTTGAAACTAAAATGGCCATCTATGAAGTTCATCTAGGCTCATGGATGACAAAACCAGATGGTACCTTTCATAAATATAATGAAATGGTTGATTACTTAATTCCATATGTAAAAGCTCATGGATTTTCACATATAGAGTTAATGCCAATTGTTGAACATCCATTAGACGAGTCTTGGGGATATCAAGGTACTGGATACTATAGTGCTACGGCTAGATACGGAGTTCCAAAAGACCTAATGTACTTAATAGATAAATGCCATCAAGAAAATATAGGAGTTATTTTTGACTGGGTTCCAGGACATATATGCAAAGATGCACACGGATTATATATGTTTGATGGTGAACCTCTATATGAATATTCTGATTTCCAAATTCGAGAAAATGTCGTATGGGGAACTGTAAACCTTGATTTAGGAAAAGGCGTGACGAAGAGTTTCTTGATTTCGAATGCAATGTTTTGGATGGACTATTTTCATGTGGATGGATTCAGAATTGACGCTGTTTCTAATATTCTATATTATTTAGGAAATTCAGGGGTGGGAACCAATTATCCTGCCATCGAATTCTTAAAAAATCTCAGTTATGCTATTAAAGAAAAAGATCATTCAGTGTTATTATTTGCTGAAGATTCAACGACATATCCAAACCTTACTGTTCCTGTTTTAGATGGTGGACTAGGTTTTGACTTTAAATGGAACATGGGTTGGATGAATGATACTTTAAAATACTTTGAGAAAGATCCAATTCATCGTAAATTCCATCATGATTTGATTACCTTTGGGCTAGTATATACTTATTCAGAACGATTCATATTACCTCTATCTCATGATGAAGTTGTACATGGTAAGAACTCGTTGGTTTCTAAAATGCCTGGGGATTACTGGCAAAAGTTTGCAAATTATCGAACACTAATTGGCCTACAATTTGTTCATCCCGGGAAAAAACTTTTGTTCATGGGTGATGAATTCGCACAAATGCACGAATGGAAAGATAAAGAAGAACTTGATTGGTTTTTACTTGAGTACCCTCTTCACGAAAGAAGTAATCGCTTTGTTCGTGATTTGATTCATGTTTATAATTATCACAAACCTATGTTTGAACTAGACCACGCTCCTGAAGGATTTCGTTGGATAGATCAAACAAACCGGGATCAATCAATCTTTATCTTCGCAAGATTTGCGAAAGATCCACGTAATTTCTTAGTAGTAGTGATTAATATGACGCCTATAGCTTACGAGCATTATCAAGTTGGAGTTCCTGAAGAAGGCGTTTACGAGGAAATACTAAATAGTGATAAAGATATTTATGGTGGTTCTAATATGTATAATGGTGTTCCGTTAAATACATTTGAAGGTCAAAATCATGGATATCCACATTCAATTGATATGAAAGTTGCTCCATTATCAATTTCTATTTTGCGGTTTGTAATGGAGGATACTTTATTTTAATAAGAAAATAGGTGTCATAATTTTATGAAAAAAACGATAGTAGCAATGATTTTAGTAGGTGGAAAAGGATCAAGACTTAAAGAAATTACTAAAGACACGGCAAAACCAGCAGTGTCTTTTGGTGCGAAATATCGTTTAATTGATTTTACACTAAGTAACATAACGAATAGTAATATTGATGTTGTAGGTGTGGTAACACAGTATGAACCGTATGATTTAATGAATTATATTGGATCTGGAGCCTCCTGGGATTTAGATGTGATTGATGGGGGAATTCATTTTCTTACACCATTCGCTAAACATGGTGATGTGATGTGGCAAAAAGGAACAGCACATGCAATCAAACAATATTTTCAGTTTATTAAAGAGTATCGCGCTGATTATGTTCTTATCTTATCAGGCGATCAAATCTATAAAATGGATTATCAAAAAATGTTAGAACATCATTTAACTCACAATGCAGAAGTTTCAATCGCTTGCACGAATGTTCCACTTAAAGATGCATCTCGTTTTGGAATACTTTCTATTGATGAGTTTGATATTGTGACTGACTTTGATGAAAAACCAATGAATCCAAAATCAACCTTGGCTTCAATGGGTTTATACCTATTCAATACTGATGTTTTAGAAAAACTATTAATGGATGATGATGGAACAGAAACCATCGATTTTGGAAAAGATATCGTACCGAGGAGCCTTCGTGAAGGCTATTTAGTGACTGCTTACACATTTCATGGATATTGGAAAGATGTAGGAACAGTTGAGTCTTTGTTTGAAGCACATATGGATTTGATTGATAACGCGGATTTTCTTACTCTTAATACATCCAAAAATCTTCCTGTGTATTCTAAGTCTTTGAATCTGCCGCCACATATGATTTTAAAAAATGCAAAAGTTGAACAATCCATTATTGCAGATGGATGCTTAATCGATGGGCATGTAAAGCATTCAATAGTTGGTTATGAATCAGTGATAAAAAAAGGCTCAATCACAGAAGATTGTGTTATTTTTCCAAATGTTATCATTAATCAAGGGGCAATACTACGAAATGTAATTGTTAATAAAGGGTTTATCGTTCCCAAAAATTATCATCTAGAAAGCGAAGAAATAGTCCTTCTTGACTTTGATAATTATGAAAAGTTAGGTGACATTCATGAATAACCTATTTATGGTTGTCGATGCGACAATTAAGGGCAATTTTAATAAATTAACAAGACATCGGATGCCAGGAGCACTTCCTTTTGGTGCGAAGTATCGACTAATCGACTTTACATTATCAAACTGTAAAAACTCGCATATTACAAATGTTGCGATTTTTCCTTATGGAAATTACCGTAGTTTAGCAGATCATATTGGATCAGGTGATAGATGGGATTTAAATCGACGTCGAGATGGGATTTTTATCTTACCTCCTAAAAATTTGAACTTGACTTTCGATGATTCAATCAGTTTTCAAAGAATGTATGAACATCTTGAGTACTTCCTTAGAAGTTCGCAAGAATATGTGATTGTTTCACCGGCAAATATTGTTTGGAATATTGATTATCAAGTTCTACTTCATAACCATCTAGTTGAGAATGCGGACATCACTGAAGTATTATCTGCAGATCATAAAAGATTAAAGACATATATTCTTTCGAAAAAGCTTTTGTTAGAATATATTTATAACTATGATTCGATTCAGTTTAGAAATTTGTCTGATGTTTTTGATTATGCGCCTAAGCTAAAAAGAAATCCTTATATTTTCGAATCAGCATGTTTTTACGTAGAAAGCCCTTATGAACTTTATTCGGCAAATATGCAGCTTTTGTTGCCTGAAATTAGAATCCAATTATTCCATAAAGAAAGAAGTATCTTGTCAAAAGAAACGATGTCAGCTGCTTCAAGATATGGTGACGAATCAAGAGTTAAAAACAGTATCATTGCATCTGGTGCTATTATTGATGGTGTTGTAGAAAACTCAGTAATTGGTCGTAAAGTCCATATTAAAGAGGGCGCTACAGTTATAAATTCAGTCATTATGAATCAATGTATTATTGAAAGTGATGCATATGTTCAGTATGCTATATTAGATAAAGAAACTAGAGTGTTGAGTCACGCCGAAGTAAAAGGTGATTTTCAGCATTTATTTGTTTCTGAAAAAAAGCAAAATGTAGTAAGCAATGAAGAACTAAATATCTTACAAATTGCTGCTGAATGTTGGCCGTTTATAAAAACAGGCGGTTTAGCAGATGTTGTTGGTTCATTAGCTGAAAATTTTGCTCTACAAGGAATCGTCTCTTCAGTTATGATGCCGCTTTATCCAAGGGTTAAAGAAAAATATAGTTTATTTATTGAAAATAAAGCAGAACAAATTATCGAATATGATAAAGAATTATACAAAGTTACCTTATTTGCATATACTGATAAAACGACTAAATACTATTTTATTGAGTCTTATGATTTCTTTGACAGAGAAAATGTATATGGATATGAAGATGATGGGGACCGATTTGCTTTCTTCTCAAAAGCAGCTCTTGCATTTCTAAATGTTCTTGAAGCAATGCCAGATGTAATTCACGTCCATGATTGGCATGCCGGACTCATACCATTATTATTAAAGGAAAAACCCGAAACGAAGAATATCCTTACTTTAATGACCATTCATAATATCGAGTATCAAGGCGTATATAATAGTGATATTTTAGGAAAGCTTAAAATTGAATCCTTTTCGACGACGTTACCTCAAATCAACTTTATGGAAATCGGGTTAACATTCGCAACAAATATTTCTACTGTATCAGAAACATATCGAGATGAACTACGTTATGAATATTATTCGAAAAATCTAGTTGATATCATTAACAAACGCGATCGTGATTTTTATGGAATTTTAAATGGTCTAAGCGAAGATTTTAATCCGAAAAAAGATTTGGTCATTTTCCAAAACTATAATTTAGTAAATGTTTTTGATGCGAAGAAATTAAATAAAGAAGATATGCAAAAAAAACTATCTTTGGAAGTCGGAAATGACTTTTTTATACTAGGAATGGTTTCAAGAATAGTAGAACAAAAAGGCTTTGATATCTTATTACATGCCTTAGAAGAATTTCTAGCAAATCCAAACACCGAGTTTGTAATTTTAGGAACTGGTGAGACAAGATATAATGACTGGTTAAAATTTATAGCCAGTAAGTTTCCTGGAAGAGTCAGTCTAAACTTAGAATACGATGCAACCGAACCAAATTATATTTATGCTGGTGCAGACGTCTTTTTGATGCCTTCAAGATATGAACCTTGTGGAATTGGACAAATGATTGCTTTAAAATATGGAACCATTCCAATTGTTCGTCAAACCGGGGGTTTGAATGACACGGTAGATCATTTTGATTTTATTACCAAAAGAGGAAATGGTTTTAAATTTTACAACTATGATTCTAGAGATTTATTATTTCAAATGAACAATGCATACCAATTATTTATGAACCATTCACATGAGTGGAAGCAATTAATTATAAATGCAATGAACTCACGTTTTTCACTCGAAGAGAGTGCGAAGGCTTATATTGAGTTGTATCGAATGATGTTGTCAAATCAGATAAAACCGTAAACGGTACCATGAGTTTCAAAAAAAAGAAAAAAATGATTTATGTTATAATGGCTTAGTGAGGTGTTAAGTATGAATAAAAGCATTTTTAACTCGACTGAAAGTTTAAAAAAAGCATTCATTGATAGATTAGAAAAAACATATCTTACGAAACTTGAAAATTCGAGTGTTCGTGAACGATATAATGTTCTCGGTATATTGGTGAAAGAAGCTTTTGCTTTAGACTGGATGAAAACAAACCAACGAATAGACAAAACTGATGCAAGACAAGTATATTATTTTTCTATGGAATTTTTGATGGGAAGACTTATCACAAATAATTTGATGAACTATGGAATTAGTGATATAGCTGAACAAGCATTTACAGAAATGGGCTTTGATATTAACGAAACAGAAGACTACGAGCCAGATCCGGGACTTGGTAATGGTGGCTTAGGACGTCTTGCTGCATGTTATCTTGATTCTATGGCTTCTTTAGGAATCCCTGGTTTTGGTAACTGTATTCGATATAGATATGGCTTATTTAGACAAAAAATCAAAAATGGTTATCAAGAGGAACGTCCTGATAACTGGCTAGCTGATGGATATGTATGGGAAATTAGGAAAGAAGAGGAAGCAGAAGACATTCCTTTCTTTGGTTATGTTGAATACCAACAAGGAATGGTTTATCATCCTGCTGAGTATATTCGAGCAGTACCTTATGATGTTCCGATTGTTGGAGATGGAAACAAAGTAGTCACTCATCTTCGATTATGGAACGCTGAGCCTTCAAGAAAATACCCAAAAAATATTTCAGCGTTCGAGTATGAAGCTAGACTTCAACGAATTTCTGGGTTTTTATATCCTGATGATACTACTGAAGATGGTAAAAGATTACGATTAATGCAACAATACTTTTTTAGTTCAGCTGGAGTTAAGAGTGTTTGTCGTAAACACAAAGAAAAATATGGTACTTTAATAAATCTTCATGAAAAAGTTGTTTTTCATATCAATGATACTCACCCAACTTTGATTATTCCAGAACTAATGCGTATATTTCTTGATGAAGAACATATGGAATGGGATGAAGCATGGAAGATTACTACCCATACAGTAGCATATACCAACCACACTATTCTTGCTGAAGCTTTAGAAAAATGGCAAGCATCAATCATGCAACCGTTGCTTCCAAGAATATATCAACTAATTGAAGAAATTAACAGAAGATTTTGTCTGGAATTATTAGAAAAACATGGTTATAAAAATATTGATTTAATCAATAGTTTATCTATCATTCATGATGGAATGGTCCGAATGGCACATCTTTGTATTGTAGCTTCATTCTCAGTCAATGGAGTCGCAAAATTACATACTGAAATTCTTAAAAATATCGAGATGAAGGATTTTTATGCCTTGTATCCTGATAAATTTAGAAATGTGACGAATGGAATCACTCATCGTAGATGGTTAATTCAATCGAACAAAGAACTAACAAAAATTTTAAATGACACGATTGGGACCTCTTGGGTTCATCGCCCTGAAGACTTGTCTAAACTACTAAAGTTTTCAAATGACTCAAATGTTCAAAAATCAATTCAACAGATGAAATTCGAAAAGAAAAAAGCACTTTCTGAACGTATTTTTAAAGAACAGGGCATTGTTTTGGATCCAAATTCTATCTTTGACATTCAAGTTAAACGTCTTCATGAATATAAAAGACAATTACTAAATGCCTTACATATTATGTATGTGTATCACGAATTAAAAACAAATTTGGAGTTCAAGAAGAATTATGCACCACATTCATTCATCTTTGGTGCAAAAGCTGCTGGCTCTTATTACTTTGCTAAAAAGGTCATTAAGTTAATCAACACCATTGCAAAAAAAGTGAATGATGATGTCGAAACAAATTCATTCTTGAAAGTTATATTTGTTGAAAATTATAATGTATCATATGCAGAAATTATAATGCCGGCTTGTGATATTTCTGAACAAATTTCAACCGCATCTAAAGAAGCGAGTGGAACAGGTAATATGAAATTCATGATGAATGGTGCGATTACATTAGGAACCGAAGATGGCGCAAATGTTGAAATCCATGAACTGGTTGGAGACGATTGTATTTTTATCTTTGGAATGAATGCTTCTGAAGTTACTTCCTTAATGGGGAAAAAAACATACCGTCCTAATGACATCTATCTTCAAGATCCTTTGATTCATGAAATTCTAGATAACTTAGTCAACGGATTCTTTGAAAATGAAGATCCAAATGAATTTAAAGATATCTTTGACCGCCTTGTAAATGAAGATACTTATTTTGTGTTAAAAGACTTTGAAGCATATAAACAAGCTCATCAAGCAGCTAATGAAGCATATAAGAACCAACAAGAATGGACTAGAAAAGCAATAGTTAATATTGGAAAAAGCGGTATTTTTTCAAGTGATCGTTCCATTCAAGAATATGCAGATAATATTTGGCATATAAAAAGTATTCTCTAATTTATAAATGACTAACATTGTTAGTCATTTTTTTTGATATGTTTTGAATTTACGATTCTTTTTGATATAATCTATATGAGGTGCATCTAAATGAGAAAATGGATTTTAGTATTTCTTGGAGCAA
This sequence comes from Candidatus Izemoplasmatales bacterium, assembly GCA_028691315.1. GTDB lineage: Bacteria > Bacillota_I > Bacilli_A > Izemoplasmatales > Hujiaoplasmataceae > JAHIVB01. The sequence continues at coordinate 58,457 of JAQUZN010000002.1, forward strand.
TAACGACTTTTGGTATGATTAGTTGTAATCAAGCCATACCTGATTACTCTATTGATGAAGCTTTTGTTTTGATGAATCAAGCAATTGTTTCATATCTTGAAGCGGATAGTCTTTCACTTGAGTATACAGGAAATTATGTTTCAACAAACTATAATAATGATGAAGTCATGACGGTTAAAATGAAAAAAATGAATTCAGATAATTTAATTGGACAAGTTAGTATGACAATAACTGAAAACAATAGTTCATTTGATAGTAAGGTTAATTTTATTGATGGAATAGTTTATACAGCGAATTATATATCAGGTAACAACCCTGAGTATTTAAAAAAGACTTTGGATAGTGCTGAATATCAGCGATTATATCAATCATTTTTGAAAGCTGAAATCAAACAAGATTCCACAAGAAGTTCCCAAATTGAAGTTGATAAAGACAATTTAACAATTCAATTTGAGTTGAAATCTGAAGATGTTGAGCCAACTTTTTTTGTTAGTTCTGTTCTTCAAACTGTTCGCTTTGCAATTGTAAAAATCGTTGTTTCTCATCAAGGAGTACTTCGTTCTTTATCTGTAGAGTATGAGGGAACAATTGATGGGGTTGTAGGAGTACAAACTTATTCCTTATTTGTTTTAAAACTGAATCAATATGTGATTATTAAACAATTATCTTCAACTGAAAAAGCAATATATCAGGAATCCACAGATGAAACTGCATAATTGGATTGATTTAACGCACTTAATTTCTCCAGAGACGATTGTATATCCTGGGGATCCAGCTTTAATAATAGTGAATAAAAATGATTATCCTAAGTCGGATTTTCATATTGATGAGATTACTTCGGCTATGCATGTAGGAACTCACCTTGACAGTCCATTTCATTTTATTAAAGATGGAAATAGTATTGATGATATTGACATAAACCAAGTTGTTGGAGATGCATCTGTTGTAAAAGTTACAGTGGTTGATAACGTAATTGCAACTGCATCTATTGAGAAACAATATAATTCTCTTGAACATAAGCATCCGATTTTACTAATATCGACAAATCACTCAGAATTATTTAATAAGAATGAATATTTTTTAGAATGTCCTAGTTTTGAAAAAAGTATTTTTGATTTTGTAATCAAGTATCGCATCACTTGTATCGGGCTTGATTTACCGACAATTCAGTATGCATCTGAATCCCCTAAAAACGCTCATCTAGATTTTTTAGGAAATAACATTATTATTATTGAGGGTTTAAATCTTTTAGAAACTTTGAGTAGTGAAGTTTTTTTTATTGGATTACCATTAAAGATTAAAGGCATTGACGGCTCTTTAATTAGAGCTATCGCAAAGAATATATAAAAAAACGTTTTCTATATTGTTCAAATTGACTATTATATAGAAATGAAGTATAATAATAATATAATTGAATAACACTTCAGGGCAGGGCGTAAATCCCTACCGGCGGTATAGTCCGCGAGCTCTTTGCATGATTAGGTGAGATTCCTAAACCGACAGTATAGTCTGGATGAAAGAAGTGAATATTGTCATTTTCTTGTGATTCTAATTCATGCCTGAAGTTTTGGGCATTTTTAATTAGGAGGAACTGATGAATCGTACAATGAAAAAAAGAAATATTAAGTGGCTTTCGACTGTGGCAATTTTAGGTGCCATGTCTGCAGTAATTATGCTTGTGAAAATTCCATTATGGTTCGCTCCCGATTTTTACACGCTTGATTTCAGTGAAATTCCAGTCTTAATTGGCGCGTTTGCTCTTGGCCCTTTCGCAGGAATTGCAATTGAGGCAATTAAGGTATTATTAAATGTTGTATTAAATGGATCTTATACGATGGGGGTTGGCGAGCTCGCTAATTTTCTAATCGGAGTTTCTTTAGTTTTACCAGCAAGTATAGTCTATTTTAAGCATAAAACAAAAAAGTCAGCTATTGTTGGTCTTGCCCTTGGAGTATTATTTATGATTTTAGTAGGATCCATCTTAAATGCGTATTTATTACTTCCATTTTATGCTTTTGCTTATCATATGAATGTTTCCGATTTGGTCGCTATAGGAACACTTGTGAATCCAAACATTACAAGTTTGACTAGTTTTATTATGCTTGCAGTTGCTCCTTTTAATTTAGTAAAGGGAACTTTAGTGAGTATTATAGTTATTTTAATTTATAAAAGAGTGTCCTTTTTAATTAAAGGAAAAGATGATGAAGGATTGGAGTCATATGAGTAAAAGATTATTAACGATTTTGATGGTATTAATGGCAGGACTTCTCTTTTTGTCATGTGAACAAACGACGACAACAACTTCATTTGCTGGGTATAATTATTCTGATTTTCCTGAGCTTCTAATCTCTGATCCGTATACACAATTAAATGTTCTTGATCAAGATTACTATGTATATTATTATGGGTTAACTTGTGCACATTGTATTGCAATAAAACAAGAAGTGTTGACAAAAATTGCTTTGTTAACACAAGATCACGTGTTTTTAGTTCAAGTATCTTCTTTAAGTGATATTATGCCTGGAATTGGTGTCACGAAAACCCCTACAATCATTAAAGTAGTAAATCACCAACTTGTATCCTTAGATGTTGGAGATACAGATGTTTTAGCAGTATTTGATTCATTAAAATAAAAAAAAGGTCCCATAAAATTGGGGCCTTTTATTATAATGATTTTGCTATCTCATTTTGAATAAGAGGATGAATGTGAATGAAGGAGCTGCCATTAATGTCGATAAAATTAAATTTACTATAGGATTGAAAGTTGTTATTTCCATAAGTAGAAGTTGATATTATTTCAGTAAATTTAATGATTCTTTCACTATCATCAAAATAAACGCTATAAAATTTTGTGAGTTTTGATTTTCTTACTTGTGAAGTAATACGGATAGAAGTAACGTTTTTTTTAGACTTTATTCTTATGTTGTCTTCGGCTTTGAGTTGAAACCAAAAGAGCGTTTTTTCAATTTCTTCTTTTAATCTTTGTGTATTCTTTTCTGTATAGACTGTTTGATTTTTAGTATTATAAGTGTACATTATCTTATCAGTTAGGTATACTTCTTTCGATTTAGAAACAATATAGATTACTTTATCTAAATTTACTGTTTCAGACAAATAAATCGTTGATATACCGATTGTTTTACTCAAAATTAAGATCAAAATTAGTAAGACTAAAATAATGCCACCAGTGATAATTAAAAATCCAAGAAAGAAAGAATCATAGCCTGTTTCACCAGGGCGCAAAACAACTCCATGATTTTCCATTGGTACACTTAATAAATATAGAGTTAAAAAAACGATAAAAAGGATTAGTGGTGTAACTAAAATAATGAATAGGACAAAGGGGACAACTTGATTATTTTTTTCAATTGTTGCGGTTCGAATTTTTTTAAAAGCGGCTATTATTTTTTCAAAATCCATAGAGCTTCACCTCACATACAAATATTATATACGATTTGTGAACTTTTTTACAATTCTTCTGAATTTTTATTTTAATAGTATTCAAAAAAAACGAAAATAATGTTAAAATAAAGTGTTCTAATTATTTGAAAGAAAGCGTGGTACAATGAATACAGTAAAAATCGATAAGTACTTTCGAGGAATGATTGCACACCGTGGACTCAGTGGAATCGAAACGGAAAACACCATTAACGCTTTTGTTGCTGCAGGAAATCGTAGTTACTTTGGGATAGAATGTGATATTAGAGCATCAAAAGACAACAAATTAATGGTAATCCATGACGATACTTTGCTTCGACTAGGGTTGCTTAATTTATATGTTCCAAGTTTTAAATACGATGAAATCCGCAAGTTTACATTAGTGGATAGAAAGAGTGGAAATTTAAGTGATTCAGTAACAATCCCTTTGCTTTCAGAGTATTTAACAATATGTAAAACATATCAGAAAATAGCTTTTATTGAGTGCAAAAACACTTTGTCATTTGAACATTTGGATATGCTCTTAGGTGAAATTGACAAGTATTATGATATTTCAAATGTCGTAGTAATTAGTTTTCATGAAAAATATTTAACTTATTTAAGAAAACAAAGACCAGAAATAGTGCTTTACTATTTGACTTGGACAATGGATGATCATGTTTTTGAATTATGTGAGAATAATCAAATAAACCTAGATATCGATTATAAACAAATTGATGAAGCAACGATTAAGAAGTACCACTTAATTGGCTTAAAAGTTGCAGTTTACACTGTTGATGATAAGGAAATTGCTGAAAAGTTGATTAAGTTAGGCGTAGATTTTATTACGACTAACATACTAGAGTAATATGAAAAAAATATTAGTCATAGGCGCAACCAACATTGATATCATAGGTATTTCTCATTTAGAAGTAATCTCACAAGATTCAAATCCGGGAACAGTTCAAATAGAGTTTGGTGGCGTTGGAAAAAATATTTGTGAAAATTTAAACCGCTTAGGTGAAGAGGTTGAGCTTGTAACTTTCATTGGTGGAGGAAATTTCGGAAAAACAATTCAAGAGTATTTAACCAAAATTCACATTAAATATGATCATTCTTATATTGATGAATCCAAAGAGTGCGGAAAATACGTGGCTATTCATGATGCAAACGGAGTTATTATTTCCGGAATCAATGATTTTTCACTGATTGAAAGTGTAGGACTTCCGTTTTTTGAACAGTTGCATGATTATATAAATAGTTTTGAAACTTTAGTTTTCGATACAAATTTAAGTCAAAGTGTTCTTACTTACCTTATTCAAACTTACCAACATAAAATGATAATCGTTGATGGTGTATCGCAAACGAAGGTGAAGCGTGTTCAATCGGTTTTACAACATATAGATTTATTAAAAGTTAATCTGCATGAATTGTCTTCGTTAATCGAAAAACCAGTTAATGATGTTATACTGGGTGTAAGAGAATTGATTACTCTAGGATTAAAATATGCTATAGTGACAAACGGTAAAGAACCTATTACGTATAATATTGAAAAACGGATTTATCAGACCTTCATTTTCGAACCGGCTAGTATTCAATCAAGTGTTGGCGCTGGAGACGCCTTATTATCAGGAATCATCTTTGGACTTAATCATGGGAAAAGTGTTCATGAAGCTTTGAATTACGGAAAGAAAGCTGCTAGCTTCACAATGGAAGTTGGGCAAGCATGTAATCCATTATTGACAAGTTTGGTCATAGAAGAAGAATAATAAGAAGAGGTGTTTTGATTGAAAAATTCTACTATTGAACTTATTTTAGAAAGAAGAAGTGTAAGACATTTTCAAAATAAACCAATTAGTGATGATTTAATTATGCAAATTGTTAATTGTGGTATGTTTGCGCCAAGCGCAAGGGATAGACAAAATTGGCATTTCACAGTTGTTACTAATCCAAATACCATTGAAGAAATTAATCGCTTAACACTTCTTGGAATGGAACGTTTAGGAATCGAAAAAGAGGAAGGCTATCATGTGTTTTACCATGCTCCTCTTGTGATTGTTTTATCAAGCATTATCGAAGGATATAGCGAGATTAATGCAGGATGTGCAATCGAGAATATGGCGCTAGCCGCAAAAGCATTGGGGCTTGATTCTTGTATCATCGGTCAAACAAGATATATGTACCATCAAGCTAATATTGTTGATATTAACAGACTACTAAAAATCCCACTAGGGTATGAACATGATTTATCGATTTGTTTTGGATATAGTGAAGGTGATTATCCTGAAGCTAAACCAAGAAAAGATAATTTAGTGGACTACATTAAGTAATCCTAAATACTTTTGAGAAATCAAAAGTGTTTTTTTTAAATAGCGGTGTTCTATTTGAGATAATTTAGAAAAAGATGTATAATCTATATGAATAGGAGTGATATTATGTGGAAAGATGAATTTAAAAAATGGAAAGAATATACTCTTTTAGATCCGCAATTAAAGGCCGATTTAGAACACAAAACTGATTCTGAACTTGAAGAAATGTTTTACACTTCTTTAGAGTTTGGAACTGGTGGAATGCGAGGGATTCTTGGCGCAGGTCTAAATAGGTTAAATATCTATACAATTCGTAAAGCAAATGATGGTTTAGCAAGATATTTATTTAAAAGATATGGTACTCATGAATTATCAAGAGGCGTTGTCATTGCTCATGATAACAGGAGAATGTCTAGAGAGTTCTCGATTGAATCCGCAAAAGTATTAGGTGCGTATGGAATTAAATCTTATCTTTTTGATGCCCTAAGACCCACTCCTGAACTTTCATTTTCAGTTAGACAATTGCATGCCTTAGCTGGAATTGTAGTTACAGCCTCGCATAATCCTCCACAATATAACGGATATAAAATTTATGATGAATTTGGATGTCAATACACGCCAGAATATGCCGATGAAATTGTTGGCTTAGTAAATCAAGTCGATAACATTTTTGATATTAAGGTTGTTGAGTATGATCATTTATTAAATAGTGGATTGTCAGTTGTTTTATCTGGTGATATTGATACATTATATTTAGACATGGTTAAAACAGTACAATTTTATCCTAAAGCAAAAAAAACAATTTCGATTGTTTTTACACCATTACATGGTACTAGTGCGGAAATTGGATCTAGGTTACTTACAGAAACAGGTTATTTGTTTTATCCTGTAAAAGAACAAATGGTTCATGATCCAAATTTTTCAACTGTTAAATCGCCAAATCCTGAAAACGCATCTGCTTTCGAGTATGCAATCAGTTTAGGCATGAAAAAAAATGCTGATATTTTAATTGCCACTGACCCAGATGCAGATCGTTTAGGTGTTGCTGTTAAAGATGGTGATAAGTATACCTTATTAACAGGAAATCAAACTGGAGCGATTCTTATATATTATCTATTCACACAAAAACAGAAACTAGGCCTATTACCTGAAAAAGGTGTTGTTTTTAACACGGTTGTAACTTCTGATCTTGGGGCTAAAATTGCTAAATCATTTGGTGCTGAAGTTATTTCTACACTCACAGGGTTTAAATATATTGGCGAACAAGCTCGTTTTTTAGAATCAACGGATAAGACATTTTTATTTGGTTATGAAGAATCTTACGGTTATGTAATTAATGATAATGTTAGAGATAAAGATTCTTTACAAGCAATGTTGTTTTGTGCAGAAGCTGCCAACTACTATTTAAACGAGGAACACAAAACGTTTGTAGATGTTCTTAATGAAATTTATTTGAAGTATGGATACTATCATGAAGACCAAAAAAGTGTTGATTTGTTTGGTCAAGAAGGAAAAAATAAGATTGAAAGAATTATGGACTTTTTTAGAAATAATCATTTAGAAGAAGTTGCTTCACTAAAAGTGCTTTCAATTGAAGATTATGAAACTAGTTTAAAATATGTTAATGGACATGCTTCTAAAATAACTTTACCAAAATCAAATGTGATTAAATATAATCTTGAAAATGAATCATGGTTTGTCCTCCGACCATCTGGAACAGAGCCTAAATTAAAAATATATTTTGGCGGAATTTCAGATTCCTTAGTAGGCGCCAAATTATCTACAGTTAAAATTATAGAAGAAGTATCTTCTCTTGTAGAGAAGATACAGTAAGGAATACTATGGAAATTATTGTCGCTATAGGGATTATCGCTTTTGTAATAATTATTTATGTTATCAGCTACGCAGTTAATGAAAAGACACCAGCACCAGAAGGTTGTGAAGAACTTACTGCATCTGCAGCTTGTCATACTTGCTCAAACAGTCTATGTTCTGTAAAAAAAATTGAAGATGAGATAAAATCAAATGTTAAGTAACGATTGGGATGATCTTTTAAAAGAAGAATTTAAAAAGACATATTTTTTAAATTTAACAAATGAAATTCTCAAGGAGTATGAGGAATATAGGTGTTATCCTCCAATTCACGATGTGTTTCATGCACTGCGGTTGACTTCTTATAAAGAGACCAAAGTGTTAATTTTAGGCCAAGATCCGTATCATAATCCTGGTCAAGCTATGGGCCTTTCTTTTTCTGTGAAAAATGGCGTTAAACTTCCGCCATCGCTTAATAATATATTTACAGAACTCTGTTCTGATCTTGGATGCATTTTTCCACAAAGTGGTGATTTGACAAAGTGGGCTCAAGAAGGAGTATTATTACTTAATGCAATTCTTAGTGTTCGTGATAATGAACCTTTATCACATCAAAAAAAAGGATGGGAAACATTTACAGATAAGATAATTTCAATCTTAAACAACAAACAGACGCCTGTAGTTTTCGTTTTATGGGGAAGTTATGCTAGAAATAAGAAAATGTTAATTACGAACCCAATTCATTTAATAATTGAAAATGTTCATCCATCTCCTTTATCCGTTTATCGTGGATTTTTTGGTTCTAAACCATTTTCTAAAATTAATCAGTTTTTAATCAAAACATCGCAAAGGCCAGTTGACTTTACTTTATAGATTGGAGAATTCTCTTGAAACTTAAACTTCGAAACTTAATTTTTACCGGATTACTGGTTTCTATAGGTGTGATATTAAGCCAGTTTTTGTCATTATATTACCCACCCTCCACATCGATTATTAAGTTTGGAATTGGGTATGTTCCCTTAATCATTATATCGATACTATTTGGTCCGGAAATAGGAATATTTGCTGGTTTTACTCAAGACATCATTGGCTTTTTCTTAATGGGATCAGCCCATGGTCCATATTATTTTGGCTTTACATTCAGTGCAATGTTATATGGGTATCTTCCGGGTATATTGATTCGCATTAAAACTAAAGTAGAATCAAAGAATATTTTCTTTATGAATATTTTCTTTATTTCTTTATTCTTTCTTGTATCGATTTGGTATTTGTTTAATATTGACGTTATTTCTTCATCTAACGTTTTCAATAGTTCATATCGGTATGTATTTATAACTATAGGTTTGGTTAGTAGTGTTGGGCTTTTACTAATTGCTTTTTTTAATCAAAAGAAAAATAAAGTTAACAATGATTTCCAACTTATCTTTTTCATCGTTTTTGTACTGTATATCCTTGTATCGGTCGTTTTAACACCAATTTGGTTATGGGATATGTATGAAATACCGATATGGCCCCAAATACCTTTAAGAATTTTAAAAATGCCACTGGAAGTATTCGTTTATACAATTATTATTGATAGTTTATTAAAGGTTTTAAAAGTTCAAATGAATAAAGAGGAATAAAACCAAGTTAATTCTTGGTTTTTTGTTTTTTATATTTTGGGAATTGCATTTATTGATGAGAAGACTATAATAAGAGAGTAAGATGGATTCTGACAGAGAAATCATTAGTTCACTAGAATCATTTATACAATGTTTTTCTTAAATAAAGCACTGGGGAGTTTTACAATGAGTATAGAAGTAATAAATGTATATAAATCATTCCAAAAACAAATAGTATTATCTAATTTGTCTGTAAGCGCATTTAGTTCTGAAATTGTAGGATTAATTGGGCCGTCTGGTGCGGGTAAAACAACACTTATTCGGTTAATCACAGGTGCAATTAAAGCAGATAAGGGAAAAGTTACCATTGATGGTACACTTGTACCTTCAATGAAACTTTTCGCAAATATTGGGTTTATGCCTCAGTCGGATGCTTTATATCCTGATTTATCTGGGATTGATAATCTATTATTTTTTGGAAGATTATATGGATTAAAAGGCAAAACTCTACTAACTAGAGTTGAGTTTTTACTAAAGTTTATTGACCTGTTTGAGGATAGAAACAAGTTGGTTTTTCAGTACTCGGGTGGAATGAAGAAACGACTTTCATTAATCATCGCCTTGCTTCATGATCCTAGTTACTTAATTCTTGATGAACCAACTGTGGGGATTGATCCAGTGCTTAGGAAGAAAATATGGGATTATTTTCACGAATTAGCAAAAATTGGAAAAACGCTGGTTATTTCTACTCATGTTATGGATGAAGCTGAGAGTTGTGACAAATGTGCTTTAATCTATAAGGGTAAATTACTAGCTTTTGATACCGTCTGTAACCTTAAACTTAAAACAAAATCTGGAAAGATTGAAGAACTATTTTTCAATCAAGAAGAGGTGGACTAATATGAAAGCCATTATAATCCGGATTATTAAACAAATGAAAAATGACAAAAGGTCATTAGCATTAATATTACTCGTACCCATACTAATTATGACTTTTATGTACTTTATTTATGGCGACTTAAGTTATGTTCCAAAGATTACATTGCAAAATGTGCCGTCCAATATTGAAATGGTTTTATCAGAGCAAAACCTAGAAATAGTATCAATAAATGATGATGCAAATGAACTTCTTGAAGGAAAATCCATTGATGCACTTCTTTACATGGATGTAGAAGGAATGCATTTAAAAATGCTTGAATTAAATTCAATGAAAGTATCTTTAATTACCAAGGAAATTACAAAAGCATTGAACCAATTGAATCCAACTGGTCAAGGGTTACAAGTGGAATACTTATATGGAGATATGTATGGTTCTACATTTGATAGCTTAGGATATATTATTTTAGGAATATTATCGTTTTTCTTTGTTTTCCTAATTGCAGGAGTTTCATTTGTTAGAGAACGTACGCTTGGGACGATGGAAAGATTTATGTTATCTCCTATTTCGCGGTCACAGGTGGTTATGGGATTTCTTCTAGGATTTGGTTTTTTCGCAATAATTCAAAGTGTAATGCTAGTTTTTTTTGTGAAGTATGTTTTGGGGCTTGCGGTTGTTGGATCGCTTATAGGGGTTATTATTATCATGATGCTTTTAGCATTTGTTGCAGTTGCACTGGGATCACTTGTATCTACGTTTGCGAATAACGAATTTCAAGTTGCGCAGTTTATACCAGTAATTGTTGTACCTCAAATGTTCTTCAGCGGACTCATCCCTATCGAGTTATTACCATTTGGTTTGGGCCCAGTTGCTTATGTAATGCCTGTTTTTTACGCCTGTGATGCGTTAAATACTTTAATGGTAAAAGGAGGAGGAGTCAAAGACATACTTCCTCAAGCAGGAGTATTAATATTTCTTGTAGCAGTTTTGTTTTTTGCAAATACACTGTTATTAAAAAAATATCGGACTATATAATAAAAAAGGATGTTCAACTGATACGAACATCCTTTGTTTTTATAATTCAATTACTTTTACTTCGCCTGCGCCTAGATTGAAGAAGATTCTTCCATCTTCTGAAAACTCATGATAGTCTCTACTCATCTCATAAGTTGCGTAGAATAATTTTCCGAAATTATTAAAGTTACCCGCTCTTTTGCGTAATAATTCAATGCCTGCGTTACATGAAACTTCGCTATAAGGATTTGTGTTTCCGACAACTAATAAACATTTATGTGTTTTGGGGTTAAAGTATGAGACTCCAATAACTGGAGTATCAAATTCGTTAAAATAGATAGGTAAGTAATAATCAAGATTTGTTATTTCTTCAATCCATTTTGCACGCATATGCTTAATGCCATCTAAATGATCGGCAATTTCCCAACGAAGCGGATTGGTATAATGAAAGGCATATTTATCAAATAATGCAAGTTTGCCGTAAAAAGGATCAGATTTATCCAGAACAAATTTATCTTTTTCCGTGCAATCAACGCCAGTATTCATTGGCTGAATTTCATACAATTCTTGACCGGAGTTTATAAAAGGCACTAGATTTGGTAATAACATATTAAAGATAGTAACCATCCTTGATAAAGTTCTACCACCATCTCTTCCAGCTATTCTTGCCGTATCATGGGTCTCGCAGCAAGCAAACATTGGAAGTGCAATGTCTTTGGCCCCATAAACAAACTTATGCATTTCCTTTTGCCATATTCTTGGTTCCATCCAAAAGCCATTACCAATGATAACATTGTACTGACTTGCTTTTGCCTTTGAAGCGTTATCAGGGTTGAGTTCTTCAGCGATAAAGGCAAAATCAGGATCAACATTTCTTGCGGTATCAATAATCATTTTTAATAATTCTTTTGGAAGGGCGTGACCCATATCAATTCTTGCGCCATCAATGCCATATTTATCTTGGTAAAATGGAATTATCCCAGAAAGTGTATTCCAAAGTTCTGTGTTTGGAACTACTCCTGGATATAAATTAGCTTTAATCGTATCAAATAAGATATAAGGTGGTTGATTTTTGTTTTTCAAATATATAGAAGTATCTTTTGGATGATCTAGAAACATTCTAAAGAATGTAACATCTGTCCAAGGCGGTTGAACATCATTAATATTATCTGAAAAAGCAGGGGCAACTCTTAAGTCAAAAATATCTTCGATTTCTTTTGCGAAATCTTCAGGATTACGGTTAACTAAATCGTTCCATAAGGCTTCATTTTGTGCTTTTGGATTCATTTGAAACATTTGGATATGTCGAATCACATCTTTAGAATGATATACGTCCTTCATATATTTAAAATCAGGTGCAAGTGTACTTTCTAAGCCATCCACGTATGGGACCTTATATTTGCTGTAGTCAGATCCCTTAATCCAATAGAACCAATCAGGGTGACTCTTAATTAAATCATTCTCCACGGCATTCGTACGAGGGATAATGTCAATAACAACTCGCATATTAAGGATATGACACGCTTCAATAAAAGCTTGGAATTCTTCTTCCACAGTCATTTTATTTCCAGTCATATTATCTTTAAGATTTGGGTCAATATCATAAAATGATGCAACGCCATAAGGCGATCCAAGTTCGCCTTTTTTTTCTTTCAAAGAAAATCTTGAAATTGGCAACATATATACAGTGTCAACGCCAAGTTTTTTTAGAAAAGGAAGTAATGGTAACATTTTGACAAATGTTCCAGTTTCTTTCATTCCATTAAAATTAGAAATATCAAGAGTATAAGATCTGTCGTGATCCCAAGCGGAAGAAGAACGGATCATGGTAGAATATAACACGCTTTTTCTAACCCAATCTCCACCTAGCTCGTTTTTCTTTGGTGTTTTGTGAAGCATTTTACTAAGTGAAAGATGATAGTCAACTTTTTTGTTTACGTTAGGTAAAATAGCTGTTTCAATTACACTTGAATAGAACCTAAAAGGATTTACCAGAAGTTCATTTGAGGGAAGTTTCCTTGTTTCCTCCCCAGAGTAGTCCCATGCGTTCCAAATGTCAGGAACGGCATAGTTTATTTTTCCTAAATGGATTTGGTTTGATAATATTTTATGAAGCTTACCTAACTTCGATTCATGCATAATTTCACCTCTACTCTATTATATCAAAAAGAGTTCAAAACAAGACATACTTTTTAAAATGTGTAAGTGTTTACAAAGAAATTAAAATCCTTTATAAAAACGGCAAAATATAGTATAATATGTGATTGTAGAGGTGAAATAATGAAAAAACCTGTTGTACTGATTGTGATGGATGGAGTAGCTTATGCTGACTCGTCCAAAGGCAATGCGTTTGCACTTGCGAAAAAGCCTCATTTAGATTTATTATTTCAAGAATTTCCTAGTACCGTTTTAGAAGCTTCTGGTGAAGCAGTTGGTTTACCTGAAGGTCAAATGGGCAACAGCGAAGTTGGTCATATGAATTTAGGCGCTGGCAGAGTAGTTTATCAATCATTAACTAGAGTTAACGTTTCAATAAAAGACGGTTCGTTTTATTCAAACCCTGCATATACTCACGCGTTTGAACATTCAAAGGAAAACAATTCTAAATTGCATATCTTTGCTTTATTATCTGATGGAGGAGTTCACTCCCATATTAGGCATATTAAAGAAATATTTAAAAGCGCGAAGATGAATAATGTAAAAGAAGCGTATTTTCATGCTTTTTTAGATGGAAGAGATGTTCCACCTGCATCAGCGATTACCTACGTAAAAGATTTGGAATCATTTTTTACTGAAATTGATTTTGGTTCAATAGCAACAGTTTCGGGTAGATTTTACGTAATGGATAGAGACAAAAACTGGAACAGAGTTCAACTAGCGTATGACTCCATGACATTTGGTAAGGCGCCTCATTTTGAGTCCGCAGAAGTGGGTATTCAAGCTTCTTATATTGAAGGAATTCAAGATGAATTTGTGAAACCTTTTGTTGTAAATGATAAAGGGCTAGTTCAAACGAACGATTCGATTATTTTTATGAATTTTAGACCAGACAGAGCAATTGAAATTGGAACTGCATATACAAATCCAACTGCTGCTCCTTTACTTGATACTACTTTTGGCCCAACAAATATATTCTTTGTTTCAACGATGAAATATTCTGATCTTATCAAAGGTGAAGTAGCGTTTGAACTGAACGATTTAACAAATACTTTTGGGGATTATGTTTCTAGTTTAGGATTAAAACAATTAAGAATTGCAGAAACAGAAAAATACGCTCACGTGACATTCTTTTTCGATGGTGGCGTTGATAAAGAAATCGTAGGGGCTAAAAGAGTTTTGATTCCATCGCCAAAAGTTGAAACTTATGACTTATTACCTGAAATGAGTGCCTATCTAGTGACTGATTCACTGATTGAAGAGTTGGATACTAGAACGTACGATACCGTTGTTTTAAATTTTGCGAATGGAGATATGGTTGGTCATACTGGCATTATTCCTGCCGCAATCAAAGCTGTTGAAACTGTAGATGAGTGTGTAGGTAGAGTTGTTGACAAAGTTCTTGAATTAGATGGAATTGCGATTATAACATCTGATCATGGAAATTGCGAGAAAATGCTTGATGAAGATAATCATCCCTTTACAGCGCATACAACTAATTTAGTTCCTTTGATAATTACAAAAAAAGGATTAAAATTACGTGAAGATGGTAACTTAGGTGATATCGCACCGACGATGCTAGAACTAATGGGACTTCCAAAGCCAAAAGAAATGACTGGAACTACCTTGATTATTGGCTATGATCAATAAATCATATAAATCCATTGATATCAAAGATTTATTGTTTGTTATATTATATACATTAGTTTTGTCTATTCCACTGGGTTTTGTTCTTGCATTTATAGATTATTATTTGCAAACATCAATTTCATTTACTTTTTCGGATTTACTCTATTTAATCATAGCATTGTATATCGGTAGAACGATTCGAAAGATTATCAAAGAGCCACATATCGTTTATACGTTTATCGCGGCCCTCGGAATGATTGTTTCGTGGATTATTATTATTTTATTACCTGATGTATATGCTTTTGGAATAAGTCTAGGAAATCCATATATTATTTTTGATATCCGATATTATTTATATAATGGCATCATCCTGTTAAATCCAGTTCGCTGGATTACAGATTTTAGCTTGCCTTACCTAATTTCTTTGTTAGTCTTAGTGGTAGGTTTGTATTTGGGTGTTTCAAGAACTGTTCGTTAAATAGTTTAAAAAAATAAAAATAAAGTAAAGGAGAATTAAAATGCCAAATATTACAAGTATTTTTGCAAGAGAAGTTTTAGATTCAAGAGGAAATCCGACTGTTGAAGTAGAAGTTTATACAGAATCCGGTGCTTTTGGTCGGGCAATCGTTCCAAGTGGAGCTTCCACTGGAGAAAGAGAAGCAATTGAATTAAGAGATGGCGATAAATTACGTTATCTTGGAAAAGGTGTTACAAAAGCTGTTAAAAACGTTAATGACCTTATTGCGCCTGCATTAATTGGTTATGATGTAACAATGCAAACATTTTTAGACAAACTAATGATTGACTTAGATGGAACTCATAATAAATCAAAACTAGGAGCGAATGCTATATTAGCGGTTTCTATGGCATGTGCAAGAGCAGCTGCAGACTTTGTTGGTCTACCACTTTATTTATATCTTGGTGGATTTAATGCTAAACAATTACCAACACCAATGATGAACATCATTAATGGTGGATCTCATGCGGATAATAACATTGATTTTCAAGAATTCATGATTTTACCTGTTGGTGCGCCAACATTTAAAGAAGCATTAAGAATGGGCGCAGAAGTGTTCCATAACTTAGCAAAAGTATTAAAATCAAAAGGATACAGCACTTCAGTTGGTGATGAAGGTGGATTTGCTCCAAACCTTGATTCAAATGAAGCTGGTCTTGAAATTATCGTTGAAGCAATTAAAAAAGCTGGATATGTTCCTGGAAAAGATGTTATGTTAGGAATGGATGTTGCAGCAAGTGAATTCTTTGATAAAGAATCTGGGAAATATGTTATCGATGGCGGAAAAGTTAAATTATCAAGTGCAGAATTAATCGCTTTATACGAAGGACTAGTTGCTAAATATCCTATTATCTCAATTGAAGACGGCCTTGATCAAAACGATTGGGCTGGATGGAAATTATTAACTGATAAACTTGGCAAGAAAATCCAAATCGTTGGAGACGATTTATTCGTTACCAATACTAAGATTTTAGCAGAAGGAATTGAAAAAGGTATTGCAAACTCAATCTTAATTAAGGTCAACCAAATTGGTACTTTAACTGAAACATTTGATGCAATTGAAATGGCAAAACGTGCGGGTTATACAGCTGTTGTAAGTCATCGTTCTGGTGAAACAGAAGATACAACAATCGCAGATATTTCTGTTGCAACTAATGCTGGCCAAATCAAAACAGGTTCTATTTCTAGAACTGACCGTATTGCAAAATATAATCAACTATTAAGAATTGAAGAAGAACTTGGAGAAGTTTCAGAATACAACGGAATGAAATCATTCTATAATTTAAAGAAATAACTTCAATCACAGAAAAAACATGCTTTTGGGTATTCCAAAAGCATGTTTTTATGTTATAATAGTGAAGTACAAAATAATTGTAGAATATTACATTATTCGAACCTAGTTATGATGGGAGGGTTAAATATGGGCTTTTTAGATTGGTTATTACTCATTGTATCTGTTTTATTAATCGCATTAGTTATGATTCAAGAATCGAAAGATGATGTTAAAAACACTTTTTCAGGTGAAAAATCTGATTTGTTTAAAAACCAAAAACAGCGTGGTCCCGAACTCATTATTTCACGAGTTACAATGACTGTAAGTATTCTGTTTTGCGTTGTGACAGTGTTAGCATTGATTCTTTAGAACACATAACATGTGTTCTTTTTTTTCGCAAAAGTTCTCTATAAGGAGGGATAATTTTGAAAAATGATATTCTTGCATATATGCAAAAACTAAATTACAAAGCAAGTCTAACTTTGGATATTTCTAAGGCTCTATCTTGTCAATCAAAAGAATCTTTCCAGGAGCTATCTAAGGCTTTATTTGAACTAGAAAAAGAAGGATTGATTGCGAAAAATAAAAAAGGAAAATACAACCTTGTCGAACGTTTAGGTTTATTAAAAGGAACGATTGATCTTAAAGTAGCAGGGTATGGGTTTATTGCACTTGATGATACCAGTCATCCTGATGTATTTATTCCAAGAAATGCAGTAGGCGATGCTTTTGATAAAGACTACTGTTTAATTCGAATTACAAGAGAATCTTCAAAAGACCGTTTTGAAGGCGAGATTGTAAGAGTCATAAAAAGGAATTTAAATATTATTATTGGAGAGTATTTCCAAGGAGCAATTTTTCCTAAAAACAATCCACAAGAACTAGTATTTAAAGTCAAAAAGAATAAAGATGTGTACTTGCTTGATCATTCACTTGTGAAGGCGAAGGTCATTAAATATAGTAAAAACCAAATTTTGGACTGTGAAGTTCTAGAAGTATTAGGTAAAATGTCTGATCCAGGAATTGATATTATTGAAGTTATCAATAAACACGAGTTAAGTGTCGATTTTCCGGATGATGTAAAGAATGAGGTTAAATCTATTCCTTCTGCAATTGATAAAGAACCAATAAAAGATCATCATGATTTAACAAATGAAATTATTTTCACGATTGATGGAGATGACACGAAAGACATTGATGATGCGATATCTTTATCTAAACTTAAAAACAATAACTATAAACTAGGTGTTCATATTGCTGATGTTTCTTATTACGTGAAAAAAGATTCACCACTTGATAAGGAAGCATTTGATAGAGGAACTTCAGTTTATCTAGCTGACAGGGTTATCCCAATGCTTCCAAGAGAATTATCGAATGGAATATGTTCTTTAAACCCTCAAGTTAAGCGGTTTGCCATTTCATGTGAAATGGAGATTAATAGTTCTGGTGAAGTTGTTTTCTATGAGATATTCCCATCTGTTATTAAGAGCATGCACCAAATGACATATAAGAATGTCAACCTTATGTTAGAGAAAAACCAGGAAAAATTGGAAGAATATAAAGATATTAAAGATACAGTATTTATAATGCAAGAACTGGCTAAAATATTAAAAGATACAAGAGATAAAATGGGATCGATTAATTTTGAAACAATTGAACCTAAAATTATCTTTGATGAACAAGGAAAAGTAAAAGACATTGTGATTCGAAACCGTGGAATCTCTGAAAATATCATTGAAGAGTTTATGCTTGTCGCTAATCAAGTCATTGCAACCCATATGACAAATCTAAAATTGCCATTTATTTATCGTATTCATGAACAGCCAGATGCGGAAAAATTAATGATGTTATTTTCTTTAGCGAAGGAATTAGGTTATATAACTTCAATTCCTAAAAAAATAACCCATATTGATTTACAAAAACTACTAGCTAAAGTTGAAGATACAAAATACGAAAAAGTCATTAATACCATGATGCTACGCTCTATGGCAAAAGCAAAATATTCTGAAAACAATGAAGGTCATTATGGACTTGCTTTTGATAATTATACCCATTTTACATCTCCGATTAGAAGGTACCCAGATTTAATCGTACACCGTTATATTCGCGATTATATCTTTCTTAAAAAACTTGATAAGGAAAGTTTATCTATAAAAGAACAAGAGCTTCCAGGTATTGGACTTCAAACCTCTAAAACAGAACGAAATGCGATGTTATCTGAACGTGAAGTAATGGATATGAAGAAAGCAGAATATATGGAAAACTATATTGGAGTTGAGTTTGAAGGAGTTGTTTCATCTTTAACTCGTTTTGGAATGTTTGTTGAATTGCCAAATACAGTAGAAGGACTAATCCATATTTCAACATTTCCTGAGGCAATCGATTTTATCGAAGATAAGATGATCTATCTTGGAATATCTTCTAGAATCGAGTATACTATAGGTATGATTATAAAAGTGAAATGTACAAAAGTGGACAAATTACTTGGAAGAGTGGATTTTGCTTTAGTCTAGAAAGGAATCAAATATGAAGATACTCGCAAACAATAAAAAAGTGTCCCATGAATACTTCATATTGGACACCTATGAATGTGGAATTGTTTTAAAAGGGACAGAAATTAAATCGATTAGACTTGGAAAAATCGCCATAAGCGATGCATATGCAAGAGTAAAAGAGTTTGAACTTTATATTCTTAATATGCATATTTCAAAATATGAATATGGAAATATCTTTAATCATGAAGAAACAAGAGAGCGTAAATTGTTGATGAAAAAACATGACATCATCAAATTAGGTCAAAAGATTAAGTCGGATGGCTTAACACTTATACCGACGAAAGTTTATTTAAAAGAAGGATTCTGTAAGCTTGAGCTAGCACTATGTAAAGGCAAAAAGCTTTATGATAAAAGAGAATCAAATAAAGAGGCTGATACTACGCGCCGTTTAGAAAAAATAACTAAAGAGTATCGGACATAGGCGCTTTATGGGGCTGTTCTGGATTCGACAGGATAGTGCGAGTTTGATAAGCATGCAATCGGCAGATTTCAAAATGCGCGGTTAAACATAACCGGAAACCAAAATTACGCTTTCGCTGCTTAAGAAGAAGTAGCGGGTTTCTCTTGGCCAGCCTGCGGGCCTAGACAAACCCCACTCAGCAGGATAGTATTGCACTCTGCCACCTTAAGAGTGTCGTGCGAAAATAATAGGGTTAGTCTATTGATGGCGAGTTAACTGGCTGTTTTTAGATGAAACAATTCAGTGAACTAAGCATGTAGAAAGTCAAATGATTGGCTGTTTTGGACGGGGGTTCAAATCCCCCCAGCTCCACCATATAAGAAGCATAGGTTTGACTTTCAAAGAAATGTCAATACCTAATTATATATAATATGACAAGATACAAAATCATAAATAAAAAATCACAAAAAGTGACTATTTTTTCAAAAGTATGGTAATATTATTTTGTAAAAGT
>JAQUZN010000165.1 GCA_028691315.1 Candidatus Izemoplasmatales bacterium
TATTCACACTTGGATTTGTCAACATTTTATATATTTTAACAATACCATTGATTATGGTTGTTTTGCCTGTTCCTGGCCCGCCAGTAATAATAACAAAAGGCTTTAAAATTGCTGTTTTAATTGCTTTTATTTGTTCTTCTGTATAATCAATATAGGATATTTGTTGGAATAAAGCTATTGTTTGGTCGATGATGGTTTCACTAAATTCTTCACCGATGGCATCAATAAATAAAGAGCATTTTAATGCGACACTCTTTTCACAACTATATAAATAAGAAAGACTAAGTTTGTCATCTGTAGAGATTATTTTGCTTGAAAAGATTAGGTCTGTAACACTTTGTTCAATCTCAATCATGGAAACTTTAAAATCTTCAAAGGTATTTAAATATTGAAGTGTATATTGAACTAACTGATTTGTTTCAAGATAAGTATCTCCATATTTATTCATATATTCATTTAACAAGAACATGATGACTGCTTTGATTCGCAAAGGATCATTATAAGAAAATCCGATTTTTAAACCAATTTCATCAGCTCGCTTAAATCCAATGCCTTCAATCTCGTCCATTAAAATGTATGGGTTGGATTTGATTACATCTACTGATTCATAACCGAATTTTTGATAAATTTTCATTGCCATTTTTGGAGAAATCTGAAATCCATACAACCAGACTAAAGTGGTTTCTAGTTTTCTATTTGTAAGAATTGTGGATACAAGAACGGCTTTTTTTTGTTCTGTCATCCGGGGAATTGAATTTAGAACATCTGGTTGATTTATAATTTTTTCAATGGCATCAAGACCTAAAGTATCAATAATTTGTCTTGCTGTTTTTGGACCAATACCCTTAAATAGATCACTTGATAAATAGTCTACAAGACCCTCTATTGAGTTATCCATCACTCTTTCAAACCTAGAGGCGTCGAACTGGATTCCATATTTAGGATGATTCTTAATTAATCCATAAAAGCGGTATCGTTGATATCGCTCAAGTTGAGGAAAAAACCCACAAATAATTATCGTGGGTTCAGTGAAAATGATTTCTTGTTCATCAGTATCGATAATCGATAACTTTAAAACAGAATAATTGTTTTCATCGTTATAAAAAAGTATTTGTTTTATATCGCCTTCAATATAACTCATCATTTATATCCTTTCAAGCAATTCTAACGCATAAATTTCTCGATATCATCAATTTCCTTAATTATATCTTTACTTAGATTGATATAGCCAGAATCTGTAACCAACACATTGTCTTCAATCCGAATACCGATACCTTCTTCTTCAATATATAACCCTGGTTCAATGGTTAAAACAATTCCTGCTTTAAGTGGTTCTTGATATGTGCCAACATCATGGACATCAATTCCAAGAAAATGAGTAACATTATGATAATAATACTTTTCTAGTTCAGAATCATTTTGAATTAAACCGATTTTCTTTAAGCCTTCCGCTAAAATGGTTTTCGCATAATTGTTTAAGTCTGAAAACATCAGTCCTGGTTTTACATATGCCATAGTTTTCTTATTAGCGTCTAACACAATTTCATAAAATTGTTTTTGTCTAGCCGTAAACTTTCCATTTACAGGGAAAGTCCTAGAAATATCCGCAGCATAAAGCCCAGATAAAGCACCAAGGTCACATAGAACTAAACTTCCATCTTCAATTTTACAATTGTTTTCCTCATAATGAAGAACAGTAGCATTTTTACCACCGGCAACAATCGATGAAAAAGAAATGCCCTCACTACCAGCCATTTTGACTTGATATTCATAGTATGCTTCAATTTCATGTTCGTTTACACCTGATTTGGCAATTTTAAGAATCGACTCAATTCCTTTTTTTGCATAAGAAATAGCTTTTCTAATTTCTAAAATTTCATCATCATCTTTAACTTTTCTTAGCGCATCAAGCATTTCATTTGCGCTTTTCACCTTGACCTCTGGATAGCTATCAATGATAAACTTCGTTTTTTCTAAACTAACTGGGACAGTATATGGTTTATAGCGATATAAATCCAAATACATTGCTTTAGGCATAGGAATTACTGCTCGGCGAGAATTAGATAAAATTACTGAACTAACAAATTCAGAAAAATCAGATGTGAAGCGAATACTATTAACCTCCACACCAGAGATAATAGATACTTCTTCTTTTGAAAGTCTTTTTCCTAGCCATTTTGTCGCAAAATCACTTGGTTCTTCAATAAACATAAACACAAACTGGCGTTTGTCACTCTTAGCAAGTAATAAAATGAAGTTTGGCCTTGTTTGTCCGGTTAAATAATAAAAGTTCCGGTTAGGAGTATATTGGTAAGTTTGATCTTGCGTTTTATGTGGTGCTTCGCCAGAATAAAAGATGGCAAATGAGTTTTCTTTCATTTGCTTGATAAATTCTTCTCGACGTTTAATAAATATTTGTTGGTTCATACAATTCACCTCAAACCTTTTTCACATATTATAACATATCTTGTTTTAAGAAAAACAAAAAAGCACAAAATCTGTGCTTTTTAACTTGAGAAATTAATATGAATATTACCATTAGAAGTTCGGCAATCAATTTTTTGTAATAAACTATCATGATATGCGTTTTGAGTGACTTTATCGCCATTTAAATAATATGATCCATTTGTCGTTGACATCTTTAAATAGTAATCAGTAAACGCACCCTGAAAATCAATGTCAATAGAGCCATTTGATGTGTAAACATTTAAGTTATCTGTTGTAATATTATTACAATCTATATTTCCATTTGATGTCGAAATATCAACTCTTAGTGCAGTAAGTTCATCGACAGCCACTTTTCCATTAGACGTATCAAGTGTAATCGATGATGTTGTACTCACGTTATTGATATAAAGCCCTCCATTGGAAGTATCCAATCGAATTGATGCTGTCGTATCGATATTATCAAGATGAATTTCACCGTTTGAGGACTCAAGATTAAGTGAAGTAAATAGTGAGTGATCCGATACATAGATGGCACCATTATCAGTATTAACCAATAAATCTACCGCAAATGTATCTGGCAAATAAATATATACTTGATAAATTACTGGAGAGGAGAAAATATTGAGAGTAAAGAAATGAAAATACCACTCTGTTTCATTGAGAATACTCAGTGTCGTACCATCATTTTCAATAGTAATTGCATCATGTTTACTTTCATAATAACAAATCTTAATATTCTCATCTTCTGATGGTAAAACTGTCACTTTTTTATTTTCCAGTGTGAAAGCCATACTAGTAAACTCATCTTCTGAATAAGTGACTTCATGATATGTGTAATCTGTATCTTGAGGAGAAATGCTGCTAAACCCTTCCCCTGAAACAAGTCCGAAAATGATTACAAGTCCAATTCCAATGATAAATATTGCTAATCCAATTTTAAATAAATTTTTCACTTTTTTTCCCCCTATTGGTTATTTCACTAAAGATTGTATTTTTAGTAATAATTGTTTCAAATTCGTTCTTGCTGCAGATACAAACCACTTAAACATTGCGATACCCAAAATAACTAGTCCTAGACCAACTACCATTTGGCTTAGTCGTAAAAGTGTAATCATGGTATCTTGAGGTAAGTTAACAACTAATTGATATGCTGAGACAAAGATAACACCTATCCCCGAAATAAAGAAGCTAAAACTAATTGTTAAGATAGTGAACGCAAAAATCGCAAAGAAAGTATATCCAATCACTTTTACAGTCATGTCAAACGCTTCAGAAACAGTAAATGGAATTTTCGATCTAACTTTATCAAAAAAAGTACTATCCTTTTTGATGCTTATGACAATATCATCAATCGGCCCAAGCGAATCAATGAATGCTTTTTCTTCTTCACCGTGATCTGCTGCATCTTGGATTAATTCATCATAGTAATTAAGAACTTCGTTTTGCTCACTTCTGCTGTAAAATTCTAAGTGTTTTTTTAGTTCTCTTAAAAATTCATTCTTTTTCATATTCTCACAACCTATCGTAGAATGTAATCATATACTTTTTTCATCTCTATGAAATCAGCTTCTGACTCTTTTAATTTGGTGATACCTAATTTTGTTATTTGATAATATTTTCGTATTCG
>JAQUZN010000025.1 GCA_028691315.1 Candidatus Izemoplasmatales bacterium
TGACTTATGTAAGGTAAATACCTATCATGAGACATGGAAGAATGAAAAGGTATATCATGATAAAGGCACTAAATCAGACCCGGGAGGTAAATTTGATTGGGAGGTAACTCCTGGCTATAAGAGAGATCCTCTCTTGGCTATGGGGCATGCTGGTAAAAGTATATTTATTATCCAGCAATTTATAAAATTATCGGTAATGGAAGCTCAAGCAATATATTGGCATATGGGAGCATATGACTTATCATTATACAATACCTTAAACGAATTAGGTCAAGCATATAGTGAGAATCTTTTAGCATTTTTACTTCATCAAGCTGATATGACATGTACCTATATAAGTGAAAATGAAAGATATAATTAAATATTGATTTTTAATATTTTATTATATATAATAAAGAGGTAATCAGTATTCGCGGTACTGATACCAAAGTAAATACTGATTATTATAAAAAGGTGTAGTGAACGAGCCGCGAACTCAAGTAGCTACATTTTTTTATATTCAATTAAAGGATTATGAATATGGCAATTATCAGAGTAGAAAAAACTAAAAATTATACGATAATGAGCAATTATCATTTTAGAGAAAAGGAGATGACCTTAAAATCAAAAGGATTATTATCTTTAATGCTA
Organism: Candidatus Izemoplasmatales bacterium; assembly: GCA_028691315.1. Classification (GTDB taxonomy): domain Bacteria; phylum Bacillota_I; class Bacilli_A; order Izemoplasmatales; family Hujiaoplasmataceae; genus JAHIVB01. The sequence continues at coordinate 631 of JAQUZN010000025.1, forward strand.
TCCTTGCCTGATAACTGGGATTACTCAATTGCTGGATTAGTAGCTATTTGTAAAGAAAATGAGAGCGCTATTAAATCATCTCTGAAAGAATTAGAATCTTTTGGATATTTGAAAATAAATAAAATTTATCCTGATGAAAGTTCATCTGGCAGGATTGAATATGAGTACCATGTATTTGAGAAATCTTTAAAACAAGAAGATAAAAAACAAGAGGTAGAAAATCAACCTCTTGAATATCTACCGGTAGAAAATCCTAACCAATTAAAGACTAATAAAGTAAATACTAAAGAAGAATACTCATCTAAAGATGAGACGCAAACATCAAAAACTATCAAATCCAAACCTATTATAGAAACTAAATCTAAAAAAGAAAAGAAAGTTAAAGATATAGTAACTATGAGAGGAATGATAAATGCTTTTACTCAAAATGAAGATATTAGAGAAAAATTATTAGAATATTTCAATATGAGACTAAAAAAAGGACTTCAACCAAATCAATGGCAAATTATATTAGATGATTTAAGAGCATTTGCAGGAAATAGTGCTTCAATAGCTGTGGATAAAATAAATGGAGCTATTGCTGGAGGATATATGCAGGTTATTGCTGCGTGGGAAAAAGATAAGAAGAATAATTTTAGTAAGCCCAAGTTTGATAATACCGCTGGAAGAAAAGCTGAAGCTGTTATAAATATGACAGAAGAAGAAAAGAAAGAATTCGAAGAAAACTTAGCAACAGACGAATCAGGCAATTTATTACAATTTTAGGAGGATGAAAATGTCAATCAAAAAAGTACAGGCTCATGCAGCGATTTGTAAAAACATGAATGAATTGTATGAAAGAAAGAATCACGATTATGGTGATTCCTTTGCAAAGATGAGAAAGGAATTTGACAATGCTATATTAATTAGAATTTATGATAAATACAGCCGCCTCAAGACTTTAAAAGGTGGAGCTACTCAAAAGGTATCCGATGAAAGCATTAAAGATACTTTATTTGATTTAGCAAACTATTGCATAATGGAATTAGTAGAAATGGGGATGGATAAAAATGAAAATTAATGAATATCAGAAATTAGCATTAAGAACAGCGAGCACCTTAGAACCAGATGAACTAGTATTGAATGGAGTATTGGGATTAAATGGGGAGAGTGGGGAAGTTGCCGACCACATTAAAAAGCATTTATTTCAAGGCCATGAGCTAGATAAAGATAATTTAGCAAAAGAGCTTGGAGATATTTGTTGGTATATTGCTATAATGGCAGAAGGGTTAGGATACGATTTAGAAACCATTATGCAGATGAATATTGATAAACTGAGAAAAAGATATCCGCAAGGATTTGAAGCAGAAAGAAGTTTACATCGAGAGAAGAATCAATAATGAAAATAATTAAGCCAAGCGTGGAAATATTAGATGACTTAAACCCTGAGCAGATATTAAAGAAATTAGAAATGTGTGGTCGAGTATGTTATAAGAGTGAAGATAAGATAACAGATGAATCCGCCGTTAAGTTTATTTCTAATATTGTAAAGCGAGGACATGAGAGTGTAATTGAACATTTTTCATTCTCCGTTAGATTTATTTGCGATAGAGGAGTTACTCATGAAATAGTGCGTCATAGGCTGGCAAGTTATAGCCAAGAATCAACAAGATACTGCAATTATTCAAAAGGAGATTTCAATACACAAATAACAGTTATTGAACCTCTATATTTAGAAGTTGGAACAGCTGGATATGAATTATGGCGTTCAGGTTGTGAGGAAGCTGAAAAGAGATATTTTGATTTATTAAGCTGGGGATGCAGCCCTCAAGAAGCAAGAGCAGTTCTTCCAAATAGTTTAAAAACTGAAATAATAATGACTGCAAATATAAGAGAATGGAGACATTTCTTAAAACTAAGAACTTCAAAAGCTGCCCACCCTCAAATAAAGGAAATTGCTGATATGTTACTAGAGCAGTTAAATTTCATACTGCCAAGTTTATTTGATGATATAGAATAAGGGAGGAAGCAAAGGATGAAGTTAGAACAGTGGTTACCGCAGGAATTATCTCAAGATATATGGAAGAAGAAATATAAATATGAAGATGAAATACTAGCTGAGTGGTTTTATAGAGTATCAGCTGGAAATGAAGAATTAGCTGAAATTATTAAACAGAAGAAATTTATCTTTGGTGGAAGAATATTAGCAAATAGAGGACTTCATAAACAAGGTAAAAAGATTACATACAGTAATTGCTATGTGTTAGCCCCGCCCGAAGATAATCTTGAATCAATATTTAAATGCGCGGCAGAGATGGCAAGAACATTCTCTTATGGTGGAGGAGTTGGAATTGACATTTCTAATCTTGCACCAAAGGGAGCCGTTATAAATAACGCGGCAAAAAAAACATCAGGTAGTGTATCTTTTATGGATCTATATTCTTTAACTACAGAATTGATTGCTCAGAATGGAAGAAGAGGGGCTGCAATGATTTCTATATCTTGCGACCATCCTGATCTATTGGATTTTATAAATGTTAAGAATAATCCGGATAAGATAACAAAGGCTAATATTTCAATCAGAATTAAGGATGACTTTATGAAAGCTGTACTTAATGATGAGGATTATGAATTAAGTTATGCAAGGGATAACAGCGGAGAAGAAATAGTTAAAGTTGTTAAAGCAAGAGAAGTTCTAAACCTAATTGCTAAAAGTAATTGGAAAATGGCTGAACCCGGAATGCTCTATTGGGATAGAATTAAGAGTTGGAACTTATTTAGTGAAGATGATTCTATTGAATATGCCGGAGTAAACCCATGTGCGGAAGAACCACTTCCTGCTTATGGTAGTTGCTTGCTTGGAAGCGTTAATTTATCTGAATTCGTCACTGACCCTTTTACAGATAAAGCAGAATTTAATTTAGAGGAATTTAAACAAACTGTATCTATTGCCGTAAGAGCTCTTAATGAAGTATTGCATGAAGGATTATCATCGCATCCACTAAAACAACAACAAGAGTGTGTAAATGAACTTAGACAAATTGGCTTAGGGTGTTTTGGTTGGCATGATGCATTAATCAAAATAGGCGTTAAATATGGTAATCAGAAATCCTTAGATTTAGCCAATGAAATAGGAGAGGAGTTAATCAATACCGCTTTGCAAGAATCCGCAAGATTGACAGATGTTTATGGCGTCTATCCTAAGTATAATAAATCAATTGTAATGCAAAGTAAATTCTTACAAACCAATGCTTCTATAGAAACCCTAATGCTAATTGAAAAAAAGGGATTAGCCAATAGTCAAATATTGACAGTTCCACCAACTGGTTCAATAGCTACAATGTTAGGAGTGAGTACAGCATTAGAGCCAATGTATTCAATTTCTTATACTAGGAAGACTGAATCTTTACATGGTGAGGATAAATATTATAAGGTATTTACTCCAATAGTTAAGCAATATATGGATAGATTCAATCTTAAAGACGAATCCGAATTACCGGATTATTTTAACACCGCTGCAACTATATCTTATATAGATAGAATTAAGATGCAAGCAGCTTGGCAAAAGTATATTGATGCTTCTATTAGTTCTACTATAAATGTTCCTGAAAGCTTTACTGTTGAACAAGTGGCAGATTTATATGTCCAAGCTTGGAAGTATGGGCTGAAAGGTGTTACAATATTTAGGGATAATTGTTTTAGAGCCGGAATATTAACTACTAGAGAGAAAGAAGAGATATTAGAAAGAGGACAGATAGTTAAGGCTCCTTTTGAGAGCATTGGTAAAACATATAAATTAGTAACCGGATGTGGAAATGCTTATTTAACAGTTAGTTTTGATGAAAATGGACATATTATACAAACATTCACTAATAAAGGCAGTAGTGGAACTTGCAGGAGTAATCAAGAGGCTGTATCAAGATTGATATCTCATTCATTACGCGGAGGAATTTCTATTGAAAGTATTATTGACCAATTAAAGAGCGTAGATGTATGTCCATCCTATGCTTCAGCTAAGGCAAGAGGAAAGAAAGTGAGTCAAGGCTCAAGCTGTCCTTATGCAATCGCAGTAGTATTAGAAAGAGCAATGAAAGATGGAAAGAATCTATTGAATTCCATTGAAGGAATAGTAGAGGAGCCTGAAATTCAAGTAGAAGAGAAATCTAATGTTAATACTGTCAAATGTCCAGAATGCGGAGAACCTCTTGCTGTAGAAGGTGGTTGTGTTACTTGCAGAAATTGTTCCTACTCTGTTTGTAATTAGTTTATAAAAATAGAATAATTTCTATATAATAGGTAACAAGTTTAAAAAAAGAGGTTCAGCAAATGAAAACTAATACACAAGAACAAGTATTAAACTTAATACCTATAAAAAGAGAAGATGCAATAACAAGCAAGCAGCTTATGAATTTCACAGGGTTACCATTTAGACATTTAAAAGAAATTATATCCGAACTGCGAATCACCTATCCAATATGTTCAAGAGAAATGGGTGGGGGAGGATATTGGCTGGCAGAAGATGAAAGGGATATCAAAGAATTCATTTCAATGATATCCCGCAGACGTGATGGCTATAATAAAACAATTACCATTATGCAGAATCATATAAATGATGAGGTAAACTAATGGCGTATGAATATGTATTTGATAAAAGCAAATGTTGGTATATATCAGCATGTGTAAAATATGAAAGTCCGGAATGCAATGCAAGTTGTATAAGGTATATGGAGATGGATTATTTAATGCAGAACAGTGGAATCCCAAGGAATAGGCAATATGCTGTTTTATTAACTCCATCAAAAAGAGATGTCCAAGCTTTCGTTACATTAAAGGAAATAAAAGATGATATTTTAAACTTTGTAAAGAATGGCGAGAGTGTTTATATTTATAGCGATAACTTTGGTAATGGAAAAACAACTTGGGCAATAAAGCTTATGCAGAAATATTTCGATGATGTATGGGCAGCTAATGGATTTAGATGCAGAGGAATTTTCATTCACGTTCCGACATTTCTTACAAAAATTAAAGAGGGAATCAGTCGAAAAGATGAAGATTTTGAAACACTAAAGAGTAGGTTAATGACAGTAGATTTAGTTATATGGGATGATATTGCGGCGACAAAGCTTGGAGATTTTGATCACGCTAATCTCCTTACATATATTGACCAAAGAAAGCTAAATCAATTATCCAATATTTACACCGGAAACTTACATCAAGATGAATTGCAAGATGCTCTTGGTAATAGACTTTCAAGCAGAGTTTGGAACGATAGCACTCCTGTTAAGTTTGTAGGAGCGGACAGGAGAGGCGTCAGATGATTACATTGCAAATACTAAACAAAGTTATTCAAACGCAGGATATGCAGCTAATCACAAAGAATGCTCTTACTGAAGAGTATTTTGTAGGGTATGAAAGTGAGTTTAACTTCATATTAGAGCATTTTAATAAATATGGTAAGGTTCCAGATAAAGCAACTTTCTTAGATAACTTTAATGAATTCAGTTTTATAGATGTTGCAGAAACAGATAAGTATTTATTGGATACTTTATATGAAGAGCATTTATATTATAAATCAGTTGAGGTTGTACAGAAAGTGGCCGAGCTACTGAAGACCAATGCTAATGATGCTGTTGAATATTTGCATTCACAATTACCTAATTTAGAAATAGCTGCAACCAGCGAAGGAACTGATATAATAAGCCAAGCTGATGAAAGATATCAAGTTTACAAAGATAAAATGAATACTGACAATCCTTGGTATATCACTACCGGATTTGAGGAGCTTGATGGAATTCTAAATGGTTGGGCAAAAGGGGAAGACTTAATTGTCTTATTTGCAAGGACAGGTCAAGGTAAATCATGGGTGCTGGCAAAGACGTTGGCTCACGCGTGGGAGATAGGAAATAGAGTAGGATATATAAGTCCTGAAATGAGTCCAACAAAAATAGGTTACAGATTTGATACATTATTTAAAAATTTCTCAAACAGAAACTTGGTATGGGGAAAAGAAGAACCAGATTATGAAGGATATATAAAAGACCTGAAAGCGCAGAAAATTCCATTTATTGTAGCAACTCCATTGGATTTTCAAAAGAAGGTAACCATAACAAAACTCAAGCATTTCTGTCAAACAAATAAGCTTGATGTATTGGGAATTGACGGTATTACCTATTTGACGGATGAAAGATATAAAAAAGGAGATAATAAAACGATCTCATTAACTAATATCAGTGAGGACTTATCAGCCCTAACTATTGAGCTTGGTATCCCTATTTTAGTAGTAGTCCAATCAAATAGAAGTGGAGTAAAAGGTGCGGATTCAGATGGAACTCCGGAACTGGAAACAATCAGAGATTCAGACGGTATTGCTCAAAATGCAACAAAGGTAATTGCGTTAAGACAAACAGGAGCTGGATTGGAATTTGGAATTAAGAAGCATAGAGATGGTATCAATGGCGGAAAGCTTATCTACTACTGGGATATTGATAGAGGTCAATTCAACTATATTCCATCAGATGAAGATGCAGTTAAACCGGAGAGAAGACAAAAGAAAGCTGATGAAATTAAACAGTCTTTCAATGATGGAACGGATGTGTTTTGATGTTTTATATAAATAAAAATCCAATATTAGCTGGAGAGCTGGAAGTCTTGAATGAATTAAAAGCTCAGTTAGCTTTTAATGGAATTGAAAGATTTGCAGAATTCAAGCCTGGTCCAAGAAATATACAATTTAATTGTCCGATTCATGCTGAAGGTCAGGAAAGAAAGCCATCATGCGGTATATCAACTGTAAATAAAGAAGAGGTGCCCGCAGGAACAGTCCATTGTTTCACCTGCGGGTATACCGCTACTTTGGAACAAATGATAAGTGATTGCTTTGGTAAAGAAGATGATGGAGCATTTGGAAAAGAATGGCTAATAAAGAATTTCTTAACTATTTCAATAGAGAATAGAAAAGATATAATATTAGACCTACAAAGAGGTAATAATAAAAGTATCAACAACTATATTGCAGAAGAGGAATTGGACTCATATAGATATTATCATCCTTATATGTATAAAAGACGATTAACCAATGAAGTAATTGAACAATTCGATGTTGGATATGATAATCACTTTGAACTGAAAGATAAGTTTGGAAAAGTAAAAAGTGTATTAAGATGTTTAACTTTTCCGGTTAGAGATATAAATGGCAATACCTTATTTATAGCGCGAAGAAGTGTAGATATTAAATTCTTTCATTATCCTGAAGGTGTGGATAAACCTATCTATGGACTTTATGAATTACCAAAAGATTCTAATGAGATAATAGTATGCGAATCAATATTAAATGCTTTAACCTGTTACACCTATGGAAAGCCAGCTGTAGCCTTATTAGGACTTGGAACTGAATATCAATATGACCAGCTTAGAAAACTTGGATGCAGAAAACTAATTACAGCTCTTGACCCAGATGCTGCAGGACAAAAGGCTACTGCAAGATTAAAGAAGGCTTTAAACGGAAGTAAATTAGTTACTTCTTATGATATACCTGAAAGAAAAGACATTAATGATTTAGAAAAAGAGGAGTTTGAAAATCTTCAAGAATTATTTTAAAAAAAACTGTTGACATTCTCAAGAATATGTTATATAATATTATTAAAGATAAGGAATTAACAACTTATCAAAACTAAAAAACTTTATGGAGATATAAAATGAAATTTAAGTCAGTAAGAAATGGTCAAGTAGCGGAATTGGTAAGCGAGAATGACAAACAGGTTATTATCAAATTAGAATCCGGCGAAGAGAAAACCCTTAGTCACGCAACATTAAAACGTTGGTGGAAACCTATGGAAGAGGAATTGGTAGAAGAGCAACCTCAATCAGAATCAGGAGTAATTGAAGAGGCTATACAGGAAGAAGCTATTGAAGCAGTAGAGGAACCTGCCGAGGAAACAGAAGAAGTGGTTGAAGAAGAGCAGCCTATTCAGGAAGAATCTGCTCCAGAGGAACCTAAGCAGGAAGAAACAAAATCTGAAAAGAAAGCTAAGACAGAAAAGACACCAAAACAAAAGCGTGAAACTGTTTCAGGTGACCATCCATTAAAATTTTTTATTGAGCAATTAGCTATAGAAAGAGGAACAAAAGTATTTGTAGCAACTGTTCCAAGTTTCAGAAGCTTAAAAGTGGATGGTAAAATGTATATGGCATTTACTTTTAATAAAAAAGGGGTAACACTTTGGATGAGGTCAAAAGCGGTAGAAGAATTAACTGATTATAAGAAAATGAATCACATGTTTGATGCAAGAGTGCATTTTGGCGAAGATAATAAATCAAACAAAGAGAAGATAACAAAACTATTAGATGCTTCCTTAGAATTCCAGAAGAATAAATAAGCTGCAATTTTAAAACTTGGAAAACTTTAAAGAGGGAAAACAAATGTTAGAAACACTTAATATGCTTTCAACACTAATAATTGAAGATACCCGCGATATGAGCTTGGAGCAGATAGCTGGAGCCTACAGAGAGAACCTTAATCCTTCTCTCTTGGCTTTAGCATTTGCAAAGACTTATAAGTCGATAATCGATATTTCAAGGTATTATTATGGGTTGACCCAAAACGATATAGCAAGCTTTGCGTTGGAGAAATTAGACTTTTGCTTACAGACTTACGAGAATGATAAGGCAATGTTTAGTACTTACTTCAATGTCAATCTGCGGAATAAATTTAGGGAAGAGACTCAAGCACTTAATACTCAAAAGCGAAAAGCCTTATTCTTTTCCGATAGTTATGAGCTGATGGTGGAAAACGGATTTGATTTGGAAAGTTCTGAACCACTGAGAGAAATTATTGATGATTTAAAATCATATGGAGTGAACGAAAAAGAAATGGTATATTGTAATTTAATACTCAAAGATTTTACAAATATGGAAATATCTAAAATATTGGGAGTTAGCGTGATGACCCTGAGTAACATGCGCAAGAAATTAAGGGAGAAATTGATACCTTTAATTTTAGAATATTAGAGAAAATTCTATATAATAATCATAGGAGGGTTCAGCAGATGATAAAAAAGCTAATGCAAAGAATATCCATTTGGCTATTCAGAAAATCATTTAATTTACAAAGAGTTCAATTACAAAGAGTTCAAGCCGATACAAAAACGAAAGGAGAATAAAATAATGGCAAGATTTAATGCTGACGAAGTTGAGAATTACGGAGGTCAAGGTGGTGGAGGATTCTTCGCCTTGAAGAATGACAAAGACGTAGCAACTGTAAGATTTATGTATGATTCAATTGATGATGTTGAAGGGTATGCAGTACATGAAATTGAGGTAGACGGTAAGAAGCGTTATGTTAACTGTTTAAGAGAATATAACCAACCATTGGATGATTGTCCTCTATGTGCGGCCAAGTCCAGGGTAATTGCAAAACTATTTGTAATCTTATATGATGTTGAATCAGAAGAGATTAAGATTTGGGATAGAGGAAAGACTTTCTTTAGTAAATTATCAAGTCTATGCGCAAGATACAATCCATTGGTTTCCACACCATTTGAGATTGAGCGTAATGGTAAGAAAGGCGATACCAAGACTACTTATGAAACATATGCTCTTGATACCGACGATACTACATTGGAAGATTTACCAGAAATTCCTGAATTATTAGGAACACTGATTCTAGATAAATCATATGAAGAATTAGAATTTTTCTTGAACAATGGATATTTTGAGGAAGATGTGGAAGAGCAAGCTCCACCAGAAAGAAACCCAAAAAGCGATAGAAGAAATTCAACTTCAAGAGAGCCTGCAAATGAAGCTCCTGCAGGTAGAAGAAGAACCCCAGCATCTGCTCCTGCAGAAGATAAAGCGCCTACTTCCCGCCCCACAGGTAGACGCAGAACAGTAGCAAATCAGGATAAGTTTTAGTGAGTGGATTATTTAATCTCCCGCCGAGGGCAACCAAAGCGGGAGATTCTTTATTAGCAAAGAAAGCTTCAAAAGCAGCTCAAGCCAATGTGGGGATAACAATAAAAGGTGGCGGAGGCTTATTGGAGCGAATCTCAACAATAAGTGCAATGGTTAATAAGAATTTAGGGAAATATAAAGATAGATATGAAGTAATAAGAGATGAAGAGACACTTGAAAAGTATATAGATGAATGTATTAAAAATGGAGTAATTTCAATTGATACAGAGACTAATAGTCTTGACCCTATAACTTGTACTCTTGCTGGATTATGTCTTTATACAACCGGAAATAAGGCGGTGTACATACCCCTTCATCACGTAAGCTATGTAACCGGAATTGAGATAGAAAATCAAATATCAGATGAATTTGCAACCAAGCAAATGCAGAGGATCGTTGATAATAAAATCAAGGTAATAATGTTCAATGCTAAGTTTGATGTTAGGGTAATTAAAAATCAACTTGGAGTTGAATTGACCGCTTATTGGGATGGTTACTTAGCAGCAAGATTGCTCAATGAAAATGAGCCAGAAAGTAACCTTAAAGCATTGCATAAGAAATACTGTATGCAAGGGGAAGGAGATGCGTTTGGATTTGATTCTTTATTCAAAGGCATTCCATTTACTCACATTCCGGTAAATACCGGATATCTATATGCAGCAAGAGATGCTGAAATCACTTATGAGCTGTATGAGTTTCAAAGACCATTCTTAACAGAAGGTGACCCAATATGTATTGAACGAGATTTAACCGGCCCTGCTTTTGTATTTAATCATATAGAAATGCCGCTAATCAACATAGTAGCCGAGATGGAAGATACTGGAGTTGCATTTGACTTTGATTTGGCTGATAAATTATCCAAGGAATACAATATTAAATTAAAAGAAGCTGAAGATAAATTTTATAAAAAATGTGACAACTTTGGCGAAGCTCTTGATAAATATAGGGAAAAAAGAGGAGCAGCTAATAAATTACAGTATCCGGTTAATATATCAAGCCCAACTCAAATAGCTATAATGCTTTATGATGTATTAGAAATTAAACCGGTTGATAAAGAAAAACCAAGAGGAACTGGAGAAGAAATATTAAGTAAGATTGACCACCCAGTAGCCAAAGCTATCTTAGAATACCGAGGAATAGCCAAGTTATTAAGTACCTATATTGATAAGATGCCTGCAATAACAAATCCAAAGACCAAACGTATTCACGCATCATTCAATCAAATAGGAGCGGATACTGGAAGATTTAGTAGTTCAGATCCTAATATGCAAAACATACCATCTCATAATGATGAAATAAGACAAATGTTTAGAGCAAGTGAAGGATATGTGTTATTATCAAGTGACTACTCAGCTCAAGAGCCAAGATTAACAGCTCACATGAGTGGCGATGATAAAATGATTGCAGCTTATAAAGCTGGAAAAGACCTATATGTAGAGATTGCATCAATAGCTTACAATTTACCTTATAATGAATGTAAAGAATTTAGAGAAGATGGAACCAGAAATCCTGAAGGTAAAGAGCGAAGAGGCACAGCAAAGGCAATCGTACTTGGTGTTTGCTATGGTAAAGGCGTTGCAGCTATTGCTGAAGACTTAGGAGTTACTAAGAAAAAGGCACAAGAGATTTATGACAAAGTGATGGTTTCATTCCCTGGATTAAAGCAATTTATGATCGATAGCGAAAATATGGCAAGGGAGTATGGTTTTGTAACAACTGTTTGGGGAAGAAAAAGAAGACTACCAAATATGCAACTCCCACCTTATGAATTCACCTATATAGGAGGAGCCCCAAAAGACTTTGACCCTTTATTCGATGATGAAGATGAATTCGATGATGGCCTATTAGAAATAGATGAAGCTACTAAACAAAAATATATCAATCTATTAAATAGAACGTATAGCAGGAAAGAAAAGGAAGTAATTAAGGCTAAGGCGAAAGCTGAAGGAATTCTAATAAAGGACAATGGTGGATATATAGCAGAAGCTACCAGACAATGTGTAAACAGTAGAATACAAGGCTCCGCAGCAGACCAAACAAAGCTTGCTATGATATTAGTAGGAAATGACCAAAGATTAAAAGACCTTGGATTCAAGTTATTATTAGCAGTGCATGATGAATTGATTGGAGAATGTCCAAAGGAAAATGCCAAAGAGGTGGCGGAAAGATTTGCTCAATTAATGGTAGAGGCTGCAAAAGACTTAGCAGTTCCATCAAAATGCGATGTTGAGATAACAGAATGTTGGTATGGAGAACCTTTAGAAATAGAATAATAATTCTATATAATAGTAAGAGGTAATAAAATGGAATTATATTTGGCAGGAAATTCTACTATGTATGAGAGTATTGCCCCTTGGAATATTCACCAAGATTTTAATATACTACTATCTTATGTAGAATCTTATGGTCGAGATGGGGCAAACCGAATTATTGAGAATGTAAAAGAAATGGCAGGCGATAAGATGGAAATGTATTTTGCAGGAGATGGTTTTCCACAGAGCTGTGCTTATATATATGGTCAAGGATATAACAGATTATTTAGTTATCTGAATATGCAGACCAGAGCGGAAAAATATATCTTCAATAAAAGGTGGGATAACTTTATGAGAAATTTCAAGATTTATTTAGCTGGAGATACCAGAGGGTTTCCAGATGCTGTACCAGAAAAGTTGATTGATGATTTTAATGTATTACTTTCTTATATTCATCCTACCGGTCCTAAAGGAGTTGATAAGGTAGGAGAGGTCAAGAGAGCCGCAGTGGTTGATTATATATTGACCGATATGGCAAAGATGACCGAAGAAGAGAGGAAAGCGTTTATGGATTTATATTTTGCAGACATTGAAAATTTTGGCGATGAAATGAGGGATAAATATATTATGGATTTATATTTGGTAGGACCAGAAAAAGAAAATATCATGGAAGTGGTGACCGGAGAGGTTAAAGCGAATATACTTTTCAATTATCTGGAAGGCAAGAAGGCAACTGATAAATACAAAGAGAAGATTAAACCTAAGAAACTATTCATCGACTCAGGAGCGTTCTCAGCATGGACCAGAGGAAAGCAGATTGATGTGGATGAATATATTGAGTGGATAAATGAGCGTTCTGATTTTATAGATTTATATGGTCAGATAGATGTAATACCGGGAGATAGAGTAAAGGGTCATACTCAAGAGCAAGTTGAGGAGGCAGCAAAAGCAACTTGGGAGAATTACCTATATATGAGACCAAAGATGAAAAACCCTAATGGTCTACTTTATACTTTCCACGTTGGCGAACCATATGATTATTTAAGAGAAGCGCTTGAGTGGACTGATGAAGATGGAAAGCATATCCCGTATATAGCACTTGGTGGTATGGTCGGAAAACCAACTCCAGTAAAGCAAGCATTTCTTGATAGTTGCTTCAAGATTATTGAGAAATCAAGTAATCCAAATGTAAAGACTCATGCTTTCGGAATGACCTCATTTCCATTACTTGAGCAATATCCAATCACATCAGCAGACTCAACGAGCTGGATAATGACCGGAGCAAATGGAAGCATAATGACTGAGGTAGGAATCATCGCAGTGAGCGACCAGATGGCAAAGTTACCAGAACATTATTCTCATCTTCCAAAACATCATCAAGAGATTTTTAATGAATTGATATCAGAGTTTGGGTTTACCTTAGATGAGTTAAGACATTCACGAGATAATCGTATTATGCTTAATGCAAGATATATGAATAAGAAAGCATCAGAATTGGTTTATAATCCAGGTCCGAAAAAATTATCTTTATTTTAAAGGAGGTTAAGAGTGAGCAAGAGAGATTGGAAAAAGGAAATTACTGACAAGAACATTATCTTTTTAGATACCGTTGAAAAAATAAGGGAATGTTTAAATGAGTATAAGACATTAATCACTAGCAGATGCAGCAAAACAAAAACCGGTAAGAATAGCGCAATTCCTAAAGAATTTTATGTTAGCAATATTAATCTAAATTTCTACGTAGCAATGGAAAATGCTGGATTTTATTATGGGATTTTAAGCGATAAATACGGGATACATTTTTGCGATGAAAAGCTGGATTATTATGACATTCATCCGAGTGAGTTAACAAAAGAAAAAAAGGTCGAACTAGGAAAAATTATTGGGGAGAAGGTAAGTAAACTTGGATATGAAGCTATTATTTTCTACAATACTTCTCCATTATTAAGTTTGCCATATTTTGAAATGTTAGAGAATTCAGGATTAAAGATATATTATGTATCAAAATTGGATTTATTTAGTCAATTAAAAACAAGAAAATTATTTTAAGGAGGAAAAATGAATGGCAAAAGTAGGAGATATTATTGATGGGAAAAAGGTAATGCTAAAAATCGAAGAAGGAGATAATCCTCAAGATGCTTACTGTACCACTTATCAAATGAGGAATTTCTATTCCCAGTTTAAAGATGGATTCATCTCAAATTTAGATGTAATGAATTATATTCAGCATTTTAAAGCAGCGCTAATGGCGAAAAAAGACATGACGGTCGTAGATGTTTGTTGTGGAAGGTCTTTAATGCTCCCACTTCTAAGGTATTATGCAAAGAATATTAAAAACTATATTGGAGTAGATATTTCAGAAACTAATATTAAGGAAGCGAAAAAAGGTGCTAGCAATAAAGAATTGAAAGAGAATGATTTAAAAACTTATTATCCTTTTGATGTGGATTGGATTTTGACTAGCTGCTCAGAAATGGCAGAGCATATTGAACATGAGAGTGCAGACCTTATTATTTATACAAGCGCTATTGAGCATATGCATAAGGATATTGGATATCAATCATTAAAGGAATGTCATAAAATTATGAATGATAATTCTATTATGTTTTTGAGTTGCCCAAACACTCCTGGAAATGGATATGATACTCAATATGCCGCGCACATATATGAATGGGGATATGATGAGCTAAAAGAAGCTTTAAATGAAATTGGATTTGAAATTATTCAAGAGGTTGGACTGGTTATGGGAGCAAAAGAAATGAATGAATTTTATGCAACACAGTCGACCGAGATTCAAGAGTTCTATAAGAAATTAAAGGCATATATTCCAACTCAATTCCTCACCGCAATCATGGGAGTACCTTATCCAAAAGCATCTAAGGAGATTTTATTCTTTGTGCGGAAAAAGAATGAAAATAAATTATTTTAATAGATTGAAAGGAAATGTTATGAATAAGAAAGCAGTGGTATTAAGCAGTGGTGGAGTAGATTCTACCACTTGCCTTTCAGTAGCAATAGATGAATTAGGAATTGAAAATGTTTCAACAGTATCAATCCTATATGGACAAAAGCATTCTAAAGAAATTGAATGTGCAAAGCGAATAGCGGAATATTACAAGGTAGAGCATAACATTATTAATTTAGCTAATACCGGAATAATGGATAAGAGTAATTGCTCATTGCTTGCAGGGAGTACTGAAGAGATTAGACATGAAAGTTATGCAGAGCAGATTGCTGCAGATGGAGAAGGAATGGTCAGAACCTATGTACCATTTAGAAATGGGTTAATGCTTTCGAGTGTGGCCGCATTAGCAATGAGTATATATCCGGATGATGAAGTTGATATCTATTTAGGAGCTCATGCAGATGATGCGGCAGGAAATGCTTATGCAGACTGTAGTCAAGAATTTACAGAGGCGATTGGTAAAGCTATTAGCCTTGGAACCTATGGAAAAGTTAATCTTAGAGCACCACTTGTAAATTTGAATAAAGCTGGAGTCGTTAAAGCAGGTCTTGAGCTTGGAACTCCTTATCATTTAACTTGGAGCTGCTACGAGGGCGGAGATAAACCCTGCGGCACCTGCGGAACGTGTATTGATAGAGCAGAAGCTTTCAGATTAAATAATATTTTAGACCCAGCTTTATAAAAGAGTAAAAAGTTCTATATAATATATGACACAGAAAATACAGGAGGAAAAAATTTATGTATTATATTTCAAAAAGAATGGAAATTGCAGGCGCTCATAAACTTGAATTGGATTATGAAAGTAAGTGTCAAAATCTACATGGGCATAATTGGATTGTAACCGTTTATTGTAGAACTAAAAAATTAAATCATAATGGAATGGTGGAAGATTTTACACTTATTAAAAAAAGGGTGCATGATAAGCTAGATCATCGAAATATTAACAATATTGTAGATTTTAATCCAACAGCCGAGAATATTGCTAAATGGATCACAGAACAAATTCCTACTTGTTATAAGGTAGAGATACAGGAAAGCGAAGGAAATATTGCAATCTATGAAGAGGAATAAAATGTTTGTAAATGAAATATTCACAAGTATTGAAGGCGAAGGTATCCGAATGGGTTACCCAGTTACTTTCATCAGACTATATGGATGTAACTTAAATTGCTCTTACTGTGATACAAGATATAGCTGTGAAGGACAAGATGGAACTGAAATGAGTGTTTCCGAAGTTATTGAAAAGGCTAAAGAAGCAGGAGTTGAGAGAATTACCTTAACCGGAGGAGAACCACTAATTCATAAAAATGTAGAAGAATTAGTTGATGGGCTGGTTAATGAAGGATTCGAAGTTAATATTGAAACAAATGGAAGTGTTGATATTTACCCTTACATCAAAGAAAATGTAATCATTACAATGGATTACAAATCAATCAGTAGTGGTATGACAGATAAGATGAATCATAAAAACTTGAAATATCTTAGAAACCAAGATGTGTTGAAATTTGTTGTTGAGGATAAAAAAGACTTGGATGATATGAAGAGAATAATTGAAACATATAGTCCAAGCTGCAGTATATTCGTAAGTCCAGTATTTGGAAAGATTGAATTACCTGATATGGTAGATTATATAAAGGATAATAAATTAAATGAATGTAGAGTTCAAGTACAGCTTCATAAAATCATATGGGAGCCAACTAAAAGAGGAGTGTAAAAATGCGAGAAATTAACAAAAACCTAATCGAAGATTCAATACGTAATATCCTCATAGCCATTGGTGATGACCCAAACCGTGAAGGATTAAAGGAAACACCAAAGCGAGTAGCTAAGATGTATGCCGAAGTATTTGAGGGAATGAACTATAGCAATGAAGAAATTGCTAAAATGTTTGACAAATGTTTTGAAGATGTTAAAACCGGAGACTTGGTAGTGGTTGAACATATTCCAATATTTAGCTATTGTGAGCATCATTTAGCTTTAATGTACAATATGGATGTATCAGTGGGATATATTCCCAAAGATAAGGTTATTGGACTATCTAAGATAGCAAGAATTGCAGATATGGTGGCCAAACGCTTACAACTTCAAGAACGAATTGGAATGGATATAATGCACATATTAAAAGAGGTTCTTGAAACTGAAGATATTATAGTAGTCATAAGAGGCGAGCATGCATGTATGACAACCCGAGGAATTAGGAAGCCCGGAACAGTGACCAAGACAAGTGCTATTAGCGGAGCATTTGGAAGCAACCAATCATTACGTCAAGAATTCTATAGTCTATTATAGAAAGAAATATATTAAATTAAATAAGAAAGGTCGAATCAAATGAAACTTAAACTCAAGACACTAAAGCTACAAGAAATGGTAGCAAAGGCAATCAAAGGAGCATCTAATAACAAGATGATTCCAATTACTTCTTTAATGGCAATAACCTTGAAGGATGATATCTTAACACTCACTACAACAGATGCTACGAACACTTTAAAGGTAATGGAGAAGAATATTGAAGGAGATGACTTCTATGTGGTTGTACAGACGGATATATTTAGTAAGTTAGTGGCCAAGACTACTACAGAAACAATTACACTTACTTTAAAAGAGAACAGCTTAGAAGTGAAAGGTAATGGTACATATAGTATTGAATTACCTCTTGACGAAGAAGGTCAGTTAATTAAATTCCCGGAATATAAGTTTGATACTAAGGTTAAAAAATCAACAATCAATCTATCCACAGTAAAAGCATTATTAAATACTAATAAGGCAGCCCTTGCGGAAACAATGGAAGTCCCTTGCTTAACTGGTTATTACTTTGATGATAAGGTAATCACAACAGATACATTTAAAGTATGTAGTAATGACATTAAAGTATTCCCAAATAAGGTATTACTGCCTGCAGAGCTTGTGGAATTATTGGCTTTGATGGATGAAGAAAAGATTACAGTTCAAATCTCCGGTAGCAAGATTCTTTTCACTACTGGAAATGTAACAGTATTCGGAACAGAGCTTGAAGGAATTGAAGATTATCCAGCTGAAGCAATTAATGCTTACCTTGAAACGGAGTTTGGAAGCGTTTGTAAATTACCGAAAAGCGCCTTATTAAATGTGTTGGATAGATTAGCTCTATTCGTAGCAACTTACGATAAGAATGGCGTTTATCTTACCTTTACAAAAGATGGAGTCGTGTTCAGTAGCAAGAGAAGTAATGGTACAGAGCTTATCAAATATCAAGGCAGCGAAAACTTCCAAGCATTTACATGCTGCGCTGACATTGAATTATTGAAATCTCAGATTGCAGCTCAAGAAGGAGAAGTGGTTGAACTTTGGTATGGTCATGAAAAAGCAATTAAAATGACATCAGGAAAAATAACTCAGATTGTGGCACTGTTAGAGGATGACAGAGCAATAGATAATGGCGAAACGTCAGAGTCTTAAAAATATATTCAAGCTGATAGAGGCGGCTACAAATGAAATGCCAGTCAATGAGCAATTTGTGGCCGACCTCAAGGCATCTATCGAAAAGCAGGATTCACTTGAAGCACGTAAACCTTCTAAAAGTTATAAACCATCCTCAATGACTTGTATTAGAAATATGTATTTTCAAGTGACCGGAACTCCTCCAGATGAAGAGAGAAGCAATGCTTG
>JAQUZN010000026.1 GCA_028691315.1 Candidatus Izemoplasmatales bacterium
AATATTTCTATTGTTGAAGAAGTATCAATATTTATTGTATCAACATTTCTTTGTTCAGTTCCTATTTTCTTTAAATTTACTTCCATAAATATCATCCTTTCAAATCGCTTTCTTTTGCTGGAGTAATACAACCAAGAATGGCTCCTTTTTTTGCTCCTGTAGCACTACAAACATTTCCTGTCTTCCCTTTAATAGTTAAATATCCCAAAACAACAAAAGCAATCGCCTCCTTAGCATCGCTATTAAAACCAATATCCTCTTGTGTAAAGACATTTTTCTGGAGCGTTTCTTTCATTCTCTTGATAATATATTTGTTATGACTACCACCACCACTTACGATAACCTCATCAAAGTCTTTGATATAATTTAAATAATTATAGCAAATTCCATAAACAGTGAATTCTGTAATTGTTGCAATTATATCCTCTTTCCTATATTCACTAAAACGATATTTATAAGCGATTTCTTCCATGTAGAATCTGGAGTATTGTTCACGACCTGTGCTTTTAGGTGGAACTTTCAAAACGAATTCATCCTTGATAAGTTCGTTAAATATTTCTTTAATCACATTCCCCCGAAGAGCGATTTCTCCATCTTGGTCATATGGCATGTCAAAATATTTGTTAGTAAAATAATCAATCATAATATTTCCAGGACCACAATCAAAAGCCACAACACTGTCTATGGTTCCACCTTTTTTTAAATAAGTGAGATTGCTAACTCCTCCGATATTCTGAAGAATGATATTCTTTTCATCATTTCTAAACAGCATATATTCTGACATCGGAACCAAAGGAGCACCTTCGCCACCAACGGCTATATCAGCAGTTCTAAAGTTGGAAATTGTTTTTATTCCTGTTCTGTTTGCTATGATTGCTGGCTCACCAATTTGCATTGTAGACGGAACTAAATCTTTCTTTTGATGAGGATTATGCCAAATAGTTTGCCCATGGCTAGCAATGAAATCTATGGCAGAATAATTATAGTTTGTTCCCTTGAGCAACAAATCAATAGCCTCAACAAATTTATCACCGAGTTCAAAATTAAGACTACAAATCTCTGATAGTTTTGCTGTTTCATCACACAAATTGCGCATAATTCTGTTTTTAAATTCATTACTGTATGGAAGAGTAACAAATTTGATTAAAGAGAATTTCTCATCTTCAATTTTTACTAGACTAGCATCAACACCATCAAGCGATGTTCCGCTCATCAAACCTATTGCAATCATATTTTATTCTTCCTTTTTGCTAAATAATAAGCACCATAAATCGGATCTGTTTTTCCATTGACCAATTTTAATTTTATTCCTGCTCTTTTCAAAGAATCCAGTAATGATTGTTGAACAATTTCTGAATGATTTATTAATCCCCCACGAAATCCCATTACAGCATTCTCAGAAAGTTTTAATAATCCATGAACAAGTTTTACTTCTTTTGCTAGATCATGTCCACATTTTTGTAAAATAGCAATAGCCTCTTTATCCCCATTATTTGCTTCAGTACAAATAAAGCGTGAATAGGAAGCAATATAATCCTTATTATTCAAATACATAAAACTTTTAAATCCTTCAATGGTCTTTATCTTTAACTCTTCAATAAATTTTTCCCCTAAAGGATTTACTCTATTATGACGCT
Source organism: Candidatus Izemoplasmatales bacterium (assembly GCA_028691315.1). Taxonomy (GTDB): domain Bacteria; phylum Bacillota_I; class Bacilli_A; order Izemoplasmatales; family Hujiaoplasmataceae; genus JAHIVB01. Next base: position 1,638 of record JAQUZN010000026.1, read on the forward strand.
CAAAATATTTTATTGAACGACAAATCAACAGCTTTACAGCAGCATGGGCTGAACCAGTCTCTGTTAAGAGATGTCCCCAACCACCACCATAACGAATAGTTCGACCATTAGTCGCACAAATAGCACTTCCTGTTCCCGATAAAACTAAAACTCCCTCATCATATTTATCTTCAATAATCGAATATAAACCAATTATTATATCACTGGCAAAAGATACTTCAACACCGATTTCTGACGATAGTTCATCTATCAGCTCTTTTTGATTGTCAATAACTCCCAGTCCAGAAATTCCCATTTGTACAAATGTCACTTCGTAATTATCTTTAACAATATTATGTACTTTTCTAACCAGATCAAAGATGTTGATAATTGCCTTTTCTCGAATAACTGCTGGGCTCCCAGAATTACCTATTTCTTCGTAAACGATATCTATATTTTCATCAATAACTGATACTTTTGTTTTAGTTCCTCCAGCATCAACAGCAATTATCACTTTTTTCATCAATACTCACCTTTTATTAGTAATTTAAATTTGTCTCCTGGTTTAATAAATTTTACGGTTTCCAAGTCGCCCATTATGTGCCCAACAACATTAACCCGCTCATCTTGAGGAAGATCTTCTAGCATCAAACAAACCTCGCCTTGATATCTAGCAAATAAAGAATTATCAATAGTGACATTACCCTTTGCTCTTGCTTCTTGGTTGTTTGGTTTAATTTCTCCTTGTTTGACACGACAAGATGACCTCACAAAATATGAAGGTTGATCAATCCTATTACGATGAACCAATTCTAACTGCCCTTTTTCTTCAGCACTTAGCCCTTTTTTGACCTTAATTGGTATTTGAATTAGATCATAATCAAATTCTGTAGCTATCTTTATCTCTTCAGCGCTAGCATAACTATCCCCAAAGAAGACTTCATCAATCCCTAGACTTCTTACTTCTGATAGAATAGCCTCTAAAGGCATAAAGCGATGGCTTTCAACTGTTGGTAAGCCTTCGTACATTGGCGGACGATGCTCATTACTTGAAGGTATATACATCATCACCTTTAATCCATAACTTCTAAATAATTCATTGCGACGAATGACTTCTTCCCGGGTAATTCCTGTATAAAGTTTTGGGTAAAAGTTATGGCTAATTCTCACTTTGTTTAAATTGATACCACTATTTTTGAAAAATTCCAATTGTTTTGAAGTGATTGTTGAAGCATTAAACTCTATTAAGAATTTTCCTTCATTATATATTTTTAAAATTTCATCATCGCTGAATCCGTAGTCGAGGCGCAAAGAATAGATTTCAGGAATTTCAAATTTTTCCATCATCGGTTTAGAGACATCAAGAATTATTTTAATTCCCAACTTCCTCGCTTCTTCACATACAACTAACAATTCCTTTTCAAAACCCTTTTTCATCTCTGGAATATGAGCAGAGACAAAAACCATATCTATGTTGTTTTCTTTTAATGTTCTTAGATATTTCAAATTCTTCTCAAGGGGATATTCTTTAAGGCCAACATATACTGAGGCTCCAACTTTGATTTTCTCTTTTAAAGAAATTGGGAGACTACCATTTGGAACTATCTCTTTGTTTAAATATCTAGAAATAGTCTTAACAGAATTAGGAGTATATTCATAAAGACACATGTAATTCTTTATTTGTCTAAATTTTAAAATATCATATGGAGACTTTGTTGACAAAACAAATAGTTTTTTAACAACACCATCCAATTTATTTATTAATTTTACTTGCCCATCATAATTAATAGCATTATATGTGCACACCAAAACCTGCTGATATTTCTTAGCCAGATTGGTAAGACTTTCAATTTCCAAATCATCAGGATCAACACTGATCTTTTGAGTATCAACCATCAATTTATCTTGTTTAATAGCTTGAATGATACTGCGATTACTGATATCTTCCTCTACAACTGTCATAGCAAATGGAGAAGGAGCTAAAACTAACGTGCTAAAAGAAGGATAAATTTCCTCTCCCTTAACCAATGTTAAAGATTCATCAACGATTCTACTAGCAAATTCTTTGCTTTCTTGTTTAATAATTATTTCCATCTTTTCTTCAAATGATTTGTCCAAATATTTTGCTTTTACTACTTTTTCAACTTCTTCTTTGAACTTAAATATTCTCTCTAATTTTTCATCAATCATTGCCATAGGAAGAGTCCCATCCTCCATAGCTTTGTAAATTGTTTCTAAAGTTTCAACCTGTTTCTCATAGTTTGCTGAAACAATAACTTGGTCTTGTCCAGCAAGTAAAGCTAAAATTGCTCCGTTAGCCACACCATAGTTATCAGCTATGGCTTTCATTTCCATGGCATCGCTGATTATTAGTCCTTTGAATCCCATTTTCTCTCTTAATAATCCTGTTATTACTTTTTTAGAAATCGTCACAGGAACTTGATTTTCCTCATATGCTTTAAAAAATATATGAGCTGGCATAATTGCTTTTACTTCATTTATAACTTTTTTAAAAGGAAGTAATTCAATTTCTTCGATTCTTTTTTTACTATGAGATATTGTTGGTAATCCAAAGTGGCTATCTATATTGGTATCGCCATGTCCTGGAAAATGCTTAGCAGTTGCAATCATTCCTGTTGATTGCATTCCCTGAATAAAATTTAATCCATATCTAGCTACAACCTCGGGGTCATCCGAATAACTTCTAACACCTATTACAGGATTAAGCGGGTTATTATTGACATCTAAAGAAGGGGCAAAGTTTAAATTTATTCCTAAAGCAAATAGTTCTTCTGCCATAAGGCGTCCAGTTTCATAAGCATAATCAATTTTAGTCGCTCCTAATGTCATATTCCCAGGGAAAAAGGTCGCTTCCTTAACTATTCTAGTAACCATCCCTCCTTCCTGAGTTATCGTCATAAAAGGCATGATTTTTGTGTTTTTCATTATTTCATCATAAATTTTGTGATTTAAATCATGAAATTGTTTAATGCTTTGAAAATTTCTCGTTAACAAGACAACATTTCCTAATTTGTAATCCTCTATTAGTTTCTGAATTTTCTCATCATACTCATAGCCAACAAATCCAGCAATAACAAGTTGTCCCGCTTTCTCTTTTAAAGTCATTTTGGAAATATCAATGCTCATATGAACCCCCTAATACAATAGATACTTTTCTCTTATTTTAATGAATTCTTTAGTTTCTCTTTCTAATATTTTAAATTGTTCATCCAAATCATATAATTCATCTTTTATATAACCACAACCTGTATTTAGTTCAAGCATACAAGGACGACCAATAGTGTATGGCTCTCTTACTGTAAAATCATTTGGATACATTTTTCGAATGACATCAAGTAAAGCCCAACCCACCTTGACAGGTCTAAATTTCTTCTTATCCAATAGATGTAATTCAACACCACCACACATCGCATTGGTTTGTTTTGAAGACAGTGGAGTAAAGTATGCTGGTCTAAAATAAATTCCCTCAAAATTGAAGCTATTCATCTTGTCTGCTAAAGCATCAGCATTGATGTATGGAGCACCAATCATCTTGAAAGGAATTGTAGTTCCTCTACCTTCTGATACATTCGTTCCTTCCAAAACGCATGTTGAATTAAAGTAAAAAGTGGTGTCTATTGTTGGAATGTTTGGTGATGGCATAACCCATTTTTTCCCAGTATCCTCAAAAAACATTTCTCTTTTATAATCTCTCATCTTAATAACTTTCAACTTACATCCAATTTCATATTCCTGATTAAATAGTAGTGCTAATTCACCAATAGTCATTCCCGGGCGTTGAACGATTGGATAATATCCAATAAATGAACGATATCTAAGGTCAAGCATATTGCCTTCAACATCAACACAATTCATTGGATTTGGTCGATCAAAAACAACAAATTCTTTTCCTTCTTCCTTACAAGCAATCATACAATAAGCCATTGTATATATGTATGTGTAGAATCTTGACCCAATATCTTGAATATCAATACAAATAACATCAAGACTATCCATTGCTTCTTTTGATGGTCTTCTCTTTTCATTATATAAACTATAGACCATAATTTTTGTTTTATCATCGACATAACTATCAAATTTCACACCAGCATCAACATTACCTCTGACACCATGCTCAGGCGAAAACAAAGCCACCAAATTAGTTTTCTCCTGTAAAATGTCAATAGCAGATTTAAAATTGCCATCAATACCTGTAGGATTGGTGATTAATCCCACTCTTTTTCCTTCAAAATAATCCAAATGTTCATCGATACATTCAATACCTAATTTTATCATTTTTCTTCTCCTTTTTGTAAATAAACTTCTTCATCTCTTACAACATTTATATTATTAACTAACCTCCAATAATCACGATGAGTCATATAATATATAATATAAAGAGGTAAACTAAATCCAATTAACAGCCAAACAGGTATGAGAGAATTAACCAAGATAACAATAATAATTGGCATAATAAATAATAGGGCAAAAATTATTGTTTTAAGAATATGCTTAAATGTCATAATTAGAGTAAATTTCATTATGGTTTTAGTTTTCATTCGAAAATATCCAACTGTCATCGGTAGGTTTAAAAAGCAAAGAAATATCCCTACAATTGCAAATAGTAAGATCGTATATCCAATTTGGTATATTGATGTTATAAAGGTAATTTCTAATTCTTCATCTCCAATAATAGCGTAATAAAAATACATTGCAAAAGAAAACAAGATAACTATAGGGAATATTATTAATTCCATTTTATATAAACTTTTTAAGTTATCCCAAAACTGTTCAAAGTATATGATAAAAGTATTGCAATTTTTATCCTCTTTATATAATTTTATGCATGAAAAAATTGTACAATAACTAGGTATAAAGGCAAAAAATCCTAACAATACTCCAATAAGCATCAAAACACCAGCAAAAGTACCTTCTTTTAAATAATAAAATCCCAAAAAAGGACCAGCCATTACTACCCCAACGATTAGAAGCGTTAATAAATTCCAGACAACCAGGCGAAATAATATTTCAAAAAACTGATACAATTTTCCACTAGTATATTTCTCAATATCCATTTTACCACCATTAAACTGTAAATCTTTATTTATCATATATTATAGCATATTTTAAGAAAAATGACAACTATTCTCATCATTTACAATTATACACTCATCATTTATAAATAATGTTTAGATGAAAAATGACATTTGCAATTTTTCATAAAAAAAGCATTCTCTGTATAAAAGAATGCTTTTACTTTAAAATTATTTAAGAGGCAAATACTGAGATGAATTTACTATCATATTCTACCATATCAGCATCCATCTCGGCATCATAATCATTTCCGCTCATTACGATATTACCAATATTTGATGGGATAGGGGATTCAGAAGTGCTCATATAGAAACCATGAACAGCATCATAGAATACGTTTGTAGCTGTATAGAACATTATTGCTTCTACTGATGCTGGATCATCTAACTTACTTTCAGCGGCTGTTCTCTTTAATCCCTCAGCATCATAAGCTGGATCGTTTTGATAATACTTAGATGTTCTAAGGAAAGTATCGTTCATAGCACGATATACATCTTCATATGTCATTCCTGATTTATGAACACCATCTCTTTGAGATGCCATCATATATAGTGTTGTTCCTGTTTCTGATAATCTAGTATCCTCTAATGCAACATCATCTGGTCTTGGGAATGGAACATAACCATATTCCGTATTTCCTTCTCCCCACATAGTTGCTGCCCATCTTCCTGAATCACGGATGAACCAATAACAACCTGATGTCATAACTGCTTTCCCCTCAACAAATGAACCACTTGATTCTGCCCAAGTATAAGCTTTATCAAATGAACCAGCAACAGCCAATTCTCGCAATAAAGCAGCAGCTGCTCTTGGTCTAGTAGTCATTATATTATTCTTAACCGTATTTACGTCCAAAATTTTAACGCCAGCGGCGTTTGTCATACCTAGCCAATAATAGTATGGATGTCCTGCTAAAGCGTATTCTCCATCACCTAATAATGCTTGTACATTGTTAGCCCAGTCTTTAAAAGCGCTATATGTCCAGTTACCTTCATTGAAGATTTCAGCTGGTGATTGAACATTAAGCTTCTTTAACCAACCAAAGTTATAAAATAAACCAATATCAACATAATTCCTTGTTTCATCAATTCCTGTTGATAAAGCATATAATCTCTTCTTATATGTAGCTGAGGCCTTTTCAGAAATTTGCATAGCATTCTTTCCCCATTTGTTATAATATTCGGTAGCATCATGAGTTGAACCTGCTTGTGCAAATTGATACAGCCAATTACTAGAGATGATATAGAAGTCGGATTGAGCTGTACCAGCCTCTGCTTGAGCATTTATCCAATTAATTCTATCTGCTCCCCATGGAGCTTCATCTGGATAAGCAACTACTTGAATATCACAATTATAAATTTGTTTTACTTCTGTCCATGCTTGTTGCTTAAATACTTTGTTTTGTTGAGTGTATCCATCTAGGAATGGATCTATTGATGTTAATGCTGATGAGGCATTCATTATTGTGATTACATATCCTTGCATATCTGGATATACTATTCCAGCACTTGAATCTGGAGTTACAGTTACTTTTTGATAATCACTTTGGATTGTTGGATCTGCTACTGATACAGCATAGATATATGTTGTTCCTTCTGCTATTCCTAATACATATCCTTTAGAATCAATTGTAGCAACTTCTTCTTTACGTGAATGCCATGTTACACTTTGACTTGCTCCTTCTGGATATACTGTAGCACTGAATTGTAATTTCCATCCTACTTCTACAGTATCATTTGTATATGACAAAACAATACTTGTTGGTTTAACTGTTGGGTCATCAGGATTTACAACTGTTCCTGGAATTACTGTTACACTGTGTTCAGCTACAATTGCTGTGTTCTCAGTTGATGTTGCTGTGAACTTTACTGTTCCTTCAGCTACTCCTGTTACTTTTCCGTTTGCATCAATTGTTGCTACTGCTGTATCACTTGATACCCATGTTACTTCATTGCTTGCTCCACTTGGTAGTGCTGTTACACCTAACATGATTGTCTTTCCTACTTCTACTTCAGTCTTTCCACTGATTGCTATTGATGTCACATCTACATGTACTGCATTTACAGTAATATCAATTGTTGCTTTGACACTACTCTTTGCTTTACATGATACTGTGATTGTTGCTGTTCCCGCTGCTAATGCTGTTAAGCCTCCAGCTGAATCAACTTTCAATACCGCTTCATTGCTTGATTTCCAAGTTACATTTTTATTCGTTGTGTTACTTGGAGTTATCTCATATGTTAAACTCAATGTATCTCCAACATTCATTGTTTCTTGTCCGCCACCTAAAGTGATGGCTGTTGGTAACACATCTTCTACTACGGGATCGTCTGGGTCTGGATCTACTTCTGGATCCTTACAACCAACGAAAACGAACATTAAAGTTAGGGTTAGCAAAAATGCTATCCATTTTTTCATATATTTTTTCCTCCTGATTTTGCGAATATTCTCATTTCCCCCAAAAAAAGAAAACCTTTTCGCATCTATTAATTATTTTACCATTTTTGTTCTCTTTTTGCAAGTGATTTATGTAAAATCGCTTTCAATATTTTCTCTTTTATTATAAAAAAAGATAGAACAAAAGTTCTATCTCAGACTGATGACAAACTACCTTTTGTTATTTTATAAAAAAAGGTAGTTTTTATTTTCCCATACGGGATATAAAAAGGAGTATATTATAGCAATATGCCCCCACAAAGGGTTTATATAGAAGAATAATCCCCACTTAACAATCATGTGAGAATAAAAAAATGTGAGCGCTGACTTTGTCAACGCTCTGAGATAGAACAAAAGTTCTATCTTTTAAGTTTTTTTATTTATGCGTATAGAGCAATAAAATCCGCATTTAATTGATCAATTATTCCATCAATTGCTTGAGTAACATCGGTGTTATTAACAACAGAATTCATTATTGTTGAAGAAGGAATTCCTGAATAATCCAACTTAAAGCCATCAAATATTGGATCAAATAAAACTTTCTCTGCTGTATAATATAATATTGCATTTATTGAAGCAGGGTCATCAAATTTTGCTTCTAGTGTTTGACGCTTTAATGCTTCAGCATCAAATGTTGGGTCCTTTTTTTGATTTAAAGTTGTATTAATAAACATGTCAATAACAGCGCGATAAACACCTTCATAGGTAACATTTGTAGGATATCCTATCTCACGACCTTCAGCCATCATATAAACAGAATCACCAACACCATTTATATATGTTTTATCGACTGTGATTCCATCTGGCCTTGGGAATGGAACATAACCAAATTCCGTATTTCCTTCTCCCCACATATCAGATGGGAATCTGTTAGAAGCTCTAACAAACCAATATTCACCTGGCTGGAAAATAGCTCTTCCCTCTTGAAAACTTGCTACTTTTTGATCATAATCAATATTTTTGTCCCAAGCTCCACCACTCATAACATTTTGTAAAGCACTAACAGCATCCAGCGAATACTTATGAGTCAAGTTTAATTTCAGGGATATTGAGTCAGCTAATTTAACACCACCAGCTTGGACCATTCCTGCCCACATTAATTGTGGAGCGCCTGACATAACCCAATTATCTGTTGGTAAAATTGATTGAGCGTTTAAGCACCATTCTACATATCTTGAATAAGTCCATTCACCGTTATTAAAAATTTCAGCTGGAGATTGTAAACTATATTTTTGAATCATTCCATAATTATAAAATAATCCATCAATGACATAAATTTCAGTTTCTGATACTCCTGTTGTAGCAATATATAATTTATTCTTATATGTTCCTACTTGACGTTGGAAGGTTTCAATCTGTCCACGACCATATCTATCAAAAAATTCTGTTGTTTCATGGGCAGAACCACCATTGACAAATGTTGGTATCCATTCAGCAGAAACTACATAAAAATCTGCTTGTGGTGTTCCAGCTGCAGCCTGAGCATTTATCCAATTATATCTTTCTGAACCCCATGGAGCTTCATCTGGATAAGCAGTTATTTGAATAGTACAATTATACTTTGATTGAACCTCAGTCCAAGCTTGTTGTTTTGCCATTTTATCACTAGCACCATACTTGTCAGTAAATGGATTAGTTGTTTCTAGCTCTGATGAAGCATTCATCAATGATATTACATATCCCTGTAAATCTGGATAAGTAATGTTAATAGTATCATCAGGTTTTATGGATACTTTAAAATAATCACTTTGGATTGATGGATCTGCTACTGATACAGCATAGATATATGTTGTTCCTTCAGTTATACCAGTTAATAGTCCTTTAGAATCAATTGTAGCAACTTCTTCTTTACGTGAATGCCATGTTACTGATTGATCAACACCTTCGGGATAAACTGATGCAGTATATCTTGTTGAATAACCAACTGTCAAGGAAGCTAAACCATCAATAATGATACTAGTAGGTTTATTGTCATCTCCACCTGGCTCGGTACTTGCAGCTTTTACTGTTACACTGTGTTCAGCTACAATTGCTGTGTTCTCAGTTGATGTTGCTGTGAACTTTACTGTTCCTTCAGCTACTCCTGTTACTTTTCCGTTTGCATCAATTGTTGCTACTGCTGTATCACTTGATACCCATGTTACTTCATTGCTTGCTCCACTTGGTAGTGCTGTTACACCTAACATGATTGTCTTTCCTACTTCTACTTCAGTCTTTCCACTGATTGCTATTGATGTCACATCTACATGTACTGCATTTACAGTAATATCAATTGTTGCTTTGACACTACTCTTTGCTTTACATGATACTGTGATTGTTGCTGTTCCCGCTGCTAATGCTGTTAAGCCTCCAGCTGAATCAACTTTCAATACCGCTTCATTGCTTGATTTCCAAGTTACATTTTTATTCGTTGTGTTACTTGGAGTTATCTCATATGTTAAACTCAATGTATCTCCAACATTCATTGTTTCTTGTCCGCCACCTAAAGTGATGGCTGTTGGTAACACATCTTCTACTACGGGATCGTCTGGGTCTGGATCTACTTCTGGATCCTTACAACCAACGAAAACGAACATTAAAGTTAGGGTTAGCAAAAATGCTATCCATTTTTTCATATATTCTTTCCTCCTTGAAATTGTTTTCTTTTACCTTAATATTTTAACATAATGAAAACGATTTTTCAAGTTATACCTTATATTTAATCAAGATATAATTAAAAAAAAGTACATCATAAGATGTACTTTAGATTAAACCAATTCCTTAGAAGCATATTGATAAACTTTCCAAATTTCAAATCCGTATTTTTGATATAATGATATCAATCCAGTCCAATCAATTATTACTTCTTTAATTCCTATGTTTTTAAAATGATATAGCCCATAATTTATCAAATCATTAAAAACTCCCTTTTTACGATAGTCTTTATCAACTCCCAAAGGTCCTATTCCCCCCAAATTTTTAAAACGAGCATACCAAGTTAAACTATATGGTCGCATTTCATCATTTGGAAGGCTCATTCTCATAAAGCCTATGACTTTTTTTCCATCAAGGGCTAGTAAATATTGTCGATATAATCCCTCTATAAAATTTCTTTTAGCATCGTATTGCCATCTACCAGGAAAATTCTTATCAAAAAAACTGATTATTTCAGGGAGGTCTTCCTTTTCAGCAAAACGAATAATATTCTTAGGCATATACTCAGAAACACCACTTAAATCGTAACGAATTAAGTCATACGTTCTCCTGCCACACACATACCCACGCTTTTCCATAAAAGCTGCTGTCAAATTATCAAAATCACAAGGAATCCCTGGGAAAAAATTATTGACATCTCGTCCTAAATGAATCGTTGTTATTCCTTTTTCTCTTAATTTCATCTCAGCTTTTGCTAATAAAGTAGAACCAATTCCTTGCATTCTATGCTTTCTAGCAACGTAGAATAGCGAAATCCATCCAATAGTTTTATATGATTCAATAGCGGGATCATTATTCCAAATTTTAGATATAATAAACCCCACAACCTTATCATCTTGAGTAGCTACAAACGATGCATCTCTACAAAAGTATTCACACCCCGTAACATTTTGATCAAATAATTGCTCAGTTAATGGGTAAATAAATCCCACTTCTTCATTCCACAGATAGGCAACATCACAAGGATTGACTTCTGAAAAATTTTTAATATTTATCATTAACTAATTCAGCAGCTTCCTCATCAAATATTACAACTACATCAGGATGTTTATGCAATATTGATGCTGGGAAATCAGTAGTAATTTCACCGCTCAATAAGCGTTTTACTGCCTGTGCTTTACTCTTTCCAGCAATTAACATAACAATCTTTTTTGCTTTCATAATATTGTCAATTCCCATAGTTATAGCATATTGAGGGACTTCATCTAATGAATTGAAGAATACTTTATTATCATTGCGAGTTCTATCAGTTAGTTTAACAACAAATGTTTCCTGATTAAATGGAGTTCCTGGTTCATTAAAACCAATATGTCCATTACCGCCGATTCCAAGGATTTGTAAATCAATTTCAGCTTTATGCAATAAATTATTATAATCATCACAGTTCTTCTGTAAATCGCTTCCCTCAGAAGAAGGTATGTGGACATTTTCATCCTTTATATCAACATGAGAAAACAAATTGCGATACATGAATGAATAATAGCTTTCTGGATGCGATTTTGGTAACTCACAATATTCGTCTAAATTATATGTTTTAACATCCTTAAACGAAATTTCCTTATTTTGATACATTTTAACTAAATTTTTATATAAGCCGACTGGACTAATACCTGTTGCTAAACCTAGAGTTGCCTGAGGTTTTTCTTTTAATAATCCGCCAACAATTTTTGTTGCTTCCATACTTAATTCTTCAAAATCTTTTACTTTAATTATTTTCATATTTGCCATTTTTGTTTTCCTTTCTATTAACATAATTTATTATTACCCAATTATTCTATCATAAAACAAAGATAAAATCTACTCGTTGTATTATAGTTTAACGGGAACTTTTCCAACAAATTTTCTTTTGCCTAAAAGACATTTTGATAAGCTTTGAAGAGACAGAGGAGTTGCTTCATAAATACAAATATAATTTTCAACCCCTGATAAATGCATGATATCATATGGTGATCTCATACTAACAACGACTGTCTTTTTCTTATCTAATTCGGTAAATAGTCTTGTTTGATAGTCGTCTTTGATTACATTGTATGTAGCCATAATTATCTTATCGTACTTACCAATGATTTCTTTTATATAATGAAGATTTTTTAATTCCTTATTATAGATTACTTCTTCCTTAGGCAAATATTCTTTTAATGATTTATAGCTTTGGTTTTCGTTATCAACTAAACTGAACAATTTTATTTCTGGGAATAGTAATAAAACATTATCGTTATCTCTAATTGGAAGAATACCATTAGAACGAACTAAAGAAACACTCTCTTCAGATAACTTAACTGCTTCATTGATTGCTTCTTCTGGTCCCAATTCATCAATACTAATTTCACCTTGGCAATATTTTTCCTTCAAACGAAGAATTTTTTCAACTGAAGTATCAATTCTTGAAACAGAAATTCGTCCCTCTTTGACTAGTTCAATAAACTTGTTTACGATCTCTTTCTGATCTGAAAGTAGAGCAGCGCCGCAAAAAATCATCATATCAACGCCACCATTAACACAAAGGTCAACAATCTGTTCAGTAGAATAATTTTGTTCAATAGCACCCATGCTAAGAGAATCTGTGACGATTAATCCCTTAAATCCCATCTTTTTTTGTAATAGATCAGTCATAATGTTATAGGACAATGTTGCTGGGTTCTTAGAATCAAAAGCAGTATATAAGACATGAGAGACCATAACCCCATCAATACCCTCATCGAAAGCTTTTTGGAAAGGAACAAGTTCTGTTTCTTCCATTTCTTTTTCACTAGAATTTAATGATGGCATTAATAAGTGAGAATCTTGACTAGTATTTCCATGGCCAGGAAAATGTTTAACCGTTGGTAAAACTCCTCCCTCTTGAAATCCCTTAAAAGCTTCACAAACATATTCAGCAACCACTTTTGGATCATCTGAATAACTTCTTGAATTAATTACTGGATTCAAAGGATTGTTATTTACATCAGCAACAGGAGCATGATTTAAATTAAAACCAATACTCTTTAAATCTTTGGCAACATTATAACAAATATTTTTAATGTTTTCCCCAGTTGCAGCAAGCCCCATCGCTCCAGGAAAAGGAGTGATTCCTTCAGTTACCCTTAAAACGCTACCGCCTTCTTGATCAATACAAGTAAACAGTGGTATTTTGGCCTCTTTTTGAAGACGAGCATTTAGTTTTGCTGCTTGTAGTGGACTAGTAATATTTTTTGCAAAATAAATGATGCCACCAACTTTTAACTCTTTAATCTGTGTTTCTAATTGTTCATTGTATTCGGTACCATTAAAAGCAAAGCAAAGCATCTGCCCTATTTTTTCTTCTAATGTCATATCTTTTATATTCATATCTTTTCCTCTCAAATAATAAGGTGTTACTTAAACAAGTAACACCTCTTTTTTTATCCTACGATACCTGTTCTTTCAATACTTTCAACAAATTGTCTTTGAACAAAGAAGTAACCAATCAATAATGGTAACATCATCAATAAAGCTGCTGTATTAGCGATTAACGATCTAAATAATGGATCTGTCTTAATTTCTGAATCACCAATTGATTGTAAGACATCTCGTCCTTGAGCAATCCAGGTTCCCATTACGGTATCCAAACGATTGGTACCATCGCCTAGTTTACTAGCAAGTAATGGAAATTTTAAAGAGTCATTCAATAGACCAGCAAAATATAAGTCATTCCATTGCCATACAAAAGCGAATAAACCAACAGTTACTATTGCTCCACGAGCATTTGGAAGCATAACGCTCCAGAAAGTTCGAATAACACCAGCGCCATCGACTTGAGCTGATTCCTCTAATTCTCCCGGAAGATTTTTAAAGAATTGCCTAAATATGAAGATGAAAATCGCTGATCTAATTCCCTGGCCAAAGGCCGCTAGTATATACATAGAGAATACACTACCAACTAACTTTATACCAAAGAATGGATAATTAGTCAAAAATAAATTTCTTGAAACATGTAATGTTTCATTAGGAACAACCAAAGTGAATATTATCAAATAGAAAATGAAATTGCTTCCTTTAAATTTTAAACGAGCAAATGAGTATCCAGCTACAGCTGTTGCCATTATCTGGATTAACATAACTACAGTTGATAATACCAAAGTGTTCCATATTGATGTACTATATTCCAATAATTCCCAAGCTATTTGAAAATTTACAACACTGAAAGCTTCAGGAATCCAGGCAACCTGAGGATTAGAGATATCATTAGGATCTCTAAAGGCAATAGAAAGTTTTTGAACAATTGGTGCTAAGATGACAAAGCATAAGCCGATAAGAATAAATGTTCTTATTATTTTACCAGCGATTATCATCGCATTTTTGCTTCTAACTTTTCTACTGATTGGATTCTGCCAATCTTCTTTCAATTGGGCCCAAAATGATTTCTTAACTGTTTCATTATTCATCATAATAGAACACCATCCTTGAAAGTAGGAATACTACTAAACCGATTATTATCAAAGAGGAGATACAGAATAACCAACTCATGGCAGCATGTACACCATAATTCGTTAGATTACCTAAACCATCAACCAATTTAATAACACCAGCACCTTTTATTTTATTAATAGCGGTCAGCACTTCTGAACGCAAGAACGAGTCTACGACTGTATACACCCCAGCTGTCAGCATTAGTGGCGATACCATTGGGAAAGTAATTTTCCAAAAAATTTCATATTGTGTTGCTCCCTCTATTTTAGCGGCTTCATATAAGTGACGAGGCACTGATTGAATACCAGATAAGAATATTAAGATCTGAACACCAGAATATGAGATGATATCAAATATTCCACTAGAAGCATTACCCAGGAAGTTTACCACCCCGACTGGGAGATTCGCGTTGAGCAAGAAATCCTGAAAATTGAACATTGTTGAAAAGATATCTGTACCCGCTTCATTAATAGCTTCAGCTGCCAAATCACCTGATGCCATTGCAACATCAACAGCTTGTGAGTTAAAAATAACTGGCATGAAGAAGACAGCTCTAACAAACGCGCGTCCTTTAAATTTAGAATTCAAAACAACAGCTACAATTAAACTGAAAATCAAAATTAGCGGAACATTTAAAGCCGTGTTGACAAAAGAATCCAACAGATATTGTTTAAATGTAGCATGTTCATTCCAAACATAAAGATAATTATCAAAGCCTACCCATTCTGTTACAACTCCAATAAATTCGTTTGTCTCGCTATTATAACCAAGCATTTCAACATTCGAAAAACTATATATCACTGTTGTAATAAAGGGAATAAGAAAGAAATAAACAAATCCTATCATTAAAGGAATAATGAAAAC
This sequence comes from Candidatus Izemoplasmatales bacterium, assembly GCA_028691315.1. Classification (GTDB taxonomy): domain Bacteria; phylum Bacillota_I; class Bacilli_A; order Izemoplasmatales; family Hujiaoplasmataceae; genus JAHIVB01. Next base: position 17,133 of record JAQUZN010000026.1, read on the forward strand.
AATCCCCCACAAAGCTTTACGCTTGCTATAAATTATCCTCTGTGATAATAAATTAGGAATGAAATCAAATGTTCTTTTAACTGATAACATAAATTTTGTTTTGCCTAGTTTGTAGAAGAATTCACTAATACTTACCGATAGTTTCTTAAATAGATTTTGTTTTTCTACCATATTAGTTTCCCTCCTCCATTACCATGTACCAGTTGCCTTTTACAGCAAGACCAGTCGCTTGGTCTTGATATGTATCATTATCAAAGTTAATAATCAATTTCAAACCATTTTCATATCCCACTAGAACAACATTATCTGTTAGATATTCATGAGATACTAGACGACTTTCGTAAATGCCTGAAGCATTTAATTGATTATTCAAATTAATAATTTTTTGTTTCCAGTTGATATAATAAGCATTGTAATATTCAGTATATGAAGTCTCAAGTAAAACTTTTGTGTCTTCAGCTGAAACAACAAATGCTAAATTAGATCCTGTTTCCAAAGCCTTTAAAAAGTACCATTCTGGAGCATACTCATTGTTATAATTTACCGCTGTACCTGTATAATCAAATAATCCACTAACGACTAATTGATATAGAGGAATTGAATAGTCCACACTTGGATATAATGTTGTTTCCAGTGGAACAGCCACAGCATTGGTAACATAACCAAAAGCATAATCATAAGGAGCTTTTAACATTACATTCTCTGTTTCTTGTTCTATTAATGATAAAACATCCTGTTGATATAATGTTCCTTCTTCAGTATATATTTGAACTTTCTTAGCATAATCACCAATTTTTTGGTTTCCTAAATCACTGGCGTAAACACCATCAATACCAAAACGAACATAACTCTTTAAAAAATTTACAGCTAAAGAGTGATAGAATCTTGGTGAAACCATGCTTCCAGCTCTTCGCGAGCTATCAGCTAGTCCAGTGGCAACAACGAAATCACTTACTACTGAATAGGTACTACCAACAGTCTTAGGACTGTATTTTAATTCACCATATGAGTAATCATATCCACGGTTTCTTGTAACGGAAATTTCTGGATAGAATCCAAAAGATTTTTCAATAAGATAATCTCTTAACTCATAGAAATCACTCTTGCCTCCAAGAACATTCGCAGGTTTCACATAATTATCAGCTTTAACATCCATAGCATCACTTGTCCAAGCGCTATAACTAACATTGAAATTTTTAACTCCACTTAAATTTAATTCGTTAATAATCTCTAATGCTTGTTTAAATGTCGTTAAACTATAATCAGCATCATGAACTATACCTAAAGTTAATTTTTTCTTTTCAAAAGCACCTAAGAAGTTTAAAGTGACAACATGCTCAGTGGTAGTATCACCGTTTTCATTTAAATCGTATTTGTCGATTAAATATTCACGATATTTTTGAGCTACATGAACATAATCCAATTCATCTTCACCCAAAAATTGATATTGGTAAGCAACATCATGTTGGTAAAGATCAAGGCTCCACTTAGCAAATGATGATCCATTGCTAACAGAAACAGTTTCTTTGACCCGATATGTTGTTGTAAATCTCGCATAGTTAAACGTTGTTGTTTGAGCGGCTCTCATAAAATCAGCTTGAATAGAAGTTTGAGCAGCACCGGATTCAACAATTGCTACGACGCCTTCCTTATACGTAAAATCTAAGAAGCCATACATACCTAGCATCAGGTCTTCAACATTGCTTCCCCTTGTTTCTTGAGGAAGTGTTGAATCATTACCATATATCTGTTTAGAATATGTCTTAGCATTTTGAGCATCTTTAACGCTATTGAAACTAATAATAGCTCCAGATCCATCTGGTAAAATAATCTGACCTTCGCTATTCACATCCTGATTAATTGTTAAATATGGAACTACTTGCATTTCATATATTTTACATGTATGTCCAAAGATATCACCAACATATAAAGGATCTCGCCCCTCAATAATCGAATCGTTGATAACAGTTGCTTTTAACCCATCCTCAGTTAACTCAAACCTTAAAGCTACTTGGAACGCTGTTGATTGAGCATCGCTAGCATTGCCAAAGATTACATTCTGTTCCTCAGCAAGTTCCTGGCTGAATCCAGTTTGTACTGGTTTATTCTCTTCATCATACAACCAATTACCTTCTTCATCACGAGCCTGATAGCCACCAACTTGAACTAATTCCTCATTGGAAATCACACCAT
>JAQUZN010000166.1 GCA_028691315.1 Candidatus Izemoplasmatales bacterium
TCCTGTGAGTGATTCACCACTGCGAAGTTGTGCTAATGCCTTGTCTCGCATTAATTGGTACTCTTGACTGTTTCTATCCATAATGCAAAGTAAATTGTTTTTGGACAGAGTTCAAATTACGGTCTCGAAGTGAAAAACAAAAATACTTACCATACGAAGTCTCGCTAGGGGTTAGTTTTTCGCCTCAAACTACTTTATTTAAGTTGGAAGATACACTGGTATATATTCCTCAATACAGTTCCATTGTGTATAACATCTTAAATGATCGTATAGATGTGCGTTATTCATTCGATTTTGAAGACAAATGGATAACAGATGATTTCGAAAAAATTAAATGGAATAATGCTGTGGATTTTATGAATGCTCTTGAAAGCTCAAACTTTGTATACTATTTTAATTTGCTAGAGACAAAATCGCATATTTATGGGAGGTTTAATTATAAAGATAAATTGTGTTACCTGATAATTAATAAACAGGCGCAAATATCGAAGTTGTTTTATGATAAAAAATCTGATTATCGTTTTTCAATTTCTCCTATTGCAGTAGATGGAAATGAGTTTGTCGTACCTCTTGAAGCATATCAAATAAGAGATTTTGTTGAAGAGGAAACCGTCAAAAATAAGTTGAAGAATAATGGAATAAGTGATTATCTACAAGTTTCTGAAGATAGTAATCCAATTCTTGTTTTTATAACCTTTAAATAAATTTAGTATGTACACATTGTTGCTTTTTATTAGTGCATTTTTTCTTACTTTACCTCCGGAGGATTGTTCAGTCTTTTATGATAAAAGCTTAAAACAATTGTCCGTTAATGGTGAATTAACGAAAAAGGAGTCGTTGACTGATTATTATATTTTTACTGTGAAAAATAAGACTGGAGAAACAATTCCAATAAAGATTTTAAAAACAAATACCGGAATTAAACTTTATATGTTTGCAAAAGAAAAGAGTTTGATTATTAAGGTTAAAAACGAAAAAGTTATTCGCGTTGCTGTTCCATTATCGAATGGAGGTTATACTGTTCAAATTTTCCCCGATTTGTGCGAGTAATATATTGAATATAGCTGTTTAATGGTTCTTTTTAATGATGTATATAATCATTAAATATTTTGCAATCACATATCCATTATTTATTAGTTAGTAAGCTAAAACTTAAATTGTTCCAGGTTGCTCTTTTAAATTAAATGATTCAATAATTACAATAAGATTAAAATTATGAAAGACTATAATTTATATTCAACTTTTTTATTCCTTTTTCTAGTAGCCTGTAACTTAAGCTCTCCAACGGTTAATGACGGTGTTTTAGAGAAAACCGATAAAAAAATAGTGATTCCAATTGATTCGGAAACAAAAATATTTACACGAGCGATGCATTACTATAAAGATGCATCAGGTGTTGAATACATTACATTAGAGAATTCTGAAAACGATTTTAATTGCAATTCAATTAATTTTTATAGATTGGACTCTTGCAAACTATCTCATAAAGTACTTATTCAAAGAGATGGTCCAAATGGGATTCCTTCATTTATGGGACATGGAGTAATTGATTTGAATAGAATAATAATAAATTCCATGAATAGTAATATAATTTATATGGTTGACAGATCGGGGAGAATTATTAATCAAATAAATTATGCAATAAGCGATGATGGGAAAGCGACTACTTTCTTTGACGGTAATTCTCTTGTATATAAACCCTTAGTTATAGTCGGATCTAAAATTTATGGAGTTCAACATCCTCTACGAAAGAATATTAAAGGAGATGATTTTAAAGATGTTCCACTCTGTATTACGATCGATACATTTACCCGATCTGTAGAATTCTTACCTATGTCTTTTCCCAGATTATGGGAAAAAGGTGAAGGTATCGGATTCAACACTCATTGTAGTAGAATATATGATGGAAAGCAATTTGTTTATGCTTTTAGAAAACAACACACTGTTGTGGTAACTTCAGATCATATTCATTCGAAAGAGTATCTTATAAAAAGTAAATATATTGATAAGCTTTATAATGAAGGCTATCCTACAGACATTTCAATCTCAGAATATCAAAAAAGACAAGATGAACTGGCCGTATATGGGAATATGATTTATGATAAATATAGGAATGTTTACTATCGTTTTGCATACCCACAGTGCTCTGTTGAGAGTAGTGATTATGATTATATGTATTGTAGGAAAGAGTTTTCAATCATTGTTGTAAACTCCGATTTTGAAGTAATAGGGGAGACTTACTTTAAAGCAGGGATTTATGCCCCAACTTTATTCTTCGTGAATGAAGATGGATTATATATTTCAGAAAACAACACCGATAATCCAGAGAGTAGCGAGGATAAATTGGTTTTTAGATGTTTTAAATTAGTATAGAAATTGAAGACAAGAGATCAATTTAATGGACGAATGTTTTTGGAGGGATCCGAAACAACGACGTGTATTTGTTAGCCGATTATCATTGAATAACCCCCTTCCGGGCCATTTATGAAAATTCTTTTTTTAAATGATATAGGTTAAAGATTAGTCTACTATTCTGACTTAATAACAAGTCGATATCCTTCTTTTCTGATATTTTCAATCGTAATTTCCGGACACCATTTTAAACTTTCGCGTAAGCGTTTAATGGATTGAGTAAGTCTTTCCTGACCTTTACATTCGACCTTTCCCCATAATTTAAATATTAATTCATCATAGCTTAGATAGTAATCCGTATTGCATAATAAAAGTTCAATTATTTGAACCGACTGACTTGTTAATTTGATTTTTCTATCGTCTTTTATTAGTAAACAGAGCTTTTTATCAAGTAAAAGTTCTTTAGATATTTGTCGTAATGAATCGGATGGTATATCAAGTACTGAATCAATTATTTCAGCATCTAACTTGTTCTGAGATTTTTTAATAGAAAATCCCCACAAAGACAAAAAAATAAACGTGGTCAACCAAATAAATGAAATCCCTAGAATTTGATATTTACCCTGATTAATAATATATAATGTTGGAATCTTGGCATATCCTATAAAAGATACTTCATTACGTATACCATAAGTCAAAGTATCTGTTGTACAAACTGATCGAAAAAAAATGGAGTCAGTTCGGTTAGTTATATTTTTACCACTAATATTGTCTATATAGCCAATCGCTGTTTGGGCTTTTAATGCTTTTTTTTGCAGCTCATGATTAAATATACTATCGAGAACATTAACATTAACTGGATTTTCAATATGTAGGAATGTTTGCAGAACATGATTTAGTTTTTCTGTTTGTCCCATTTTTTTTGTTGTATCACTTCGCTTGATTCTAATAGTGGGTTTATTTTCATGTTCAAGTGTTGTATACTCTGTTGTATCTTTGGGAACAGAGCCAATCCATATAGGTGCGTTTAGTTGTTTAAAACGTATGTCTTTATCTACGTCAATTGCTTTTTCTAGGGCACTTTGTATTAGAGTTTTATTATTGCTTACTAACTTGTTATATAGTGTAATCATTGAATAAATGTAAAATAAACTAATGATAATGATTAACAATATAGATAATAATTTCTTTTTCTTCTGATTTATGTTGAGTCTCTTAAAAAATTACAATAAAGTACAAATATATAATTAATTGTGAATGAGGTCAAATATATGTCATTTATAATGTCATTGAAATTATCATTATAATGTCATCATATTAATTAAAACTCAGTTAGTTATTAATGTAATTTTGAAATATTGATTGTATTAATAAATTTTTTGAAATGAGAAATCAATTTATTAAACTTATGTTTTTAGTGGCATCCGCTGTTTTTATTCCAGTTATTAATTTTGAAAATTCAAAGCAACTTTCCAATCTAACTCTTAACAATATTGAAGCTTTAGCTTCTGGCGAGGATGATCCTGGTGTATATTGAGAATATGTATAAATAACAGTTCAAAAGTATACCACCATTCCAATTGAAAAGTATACCAGCTAATCAAAAAAAATAGAGGCTAATGTCAGCACTTGATGGAGTGCAGGCGTAGCCGAAACGGAATCAAGTGCTG
>JAQUZN010000167.1 GCA_028691315.1 Candidatus Izemoplasmatales bacterium
ATAATATCTGCAAAATCAGATATGGATTTATATATTACAGGGTTTGATAAATCTTTTTTTAAGTGATCAATTATATTCCATGATGCTTCAATTTCTTTCCAACTTGTAAACAATGTTGAATTGTTTTCAATAAAGTCCTTAAGCAATTTTTCATAAGCTTCAGGGTTATTACCGATTTTTTGACAACTATGGCAATAGTCTAAAAGAGCATCACTTACAGTATCATTTAAACCGGGTTTTTTGACATTCATTTGAAAACGAATACCCTCGTATTCGGAAATGCCAATGACAAGTTGGTTACTCGTATGATTATTGTTTGGCCAAAGTTTTTTGGCGCTAGAATGTTCTTTGAAATCAATGATAATTTCAGCTTTTTTCTCATTTAACTTTTTACCAGTGGTAAGGAAAAACGGTACGTTTTTCCATCTAGGGGTACTTACTTCAGCTTTTAAAAACACAAATGTTTCAGTAATTGAATCTTGTGGAATCTTTTGTTCAAAAAGATATCCTTCGTATTGCCCAAAAACAGCGTTTTGTGACTTCACAATTGTATTTTGTAATACTTTGATCTTTTCTTTTCGTATGTCATCAGAAGATAAGGATATAGGCTCTTCCATTGCGACTAATGCTAGCATCTGAAGAAGATGACTTTGAATCATATCTTTCAATGCGCCTGAACTATCGTAGTATTCTCCTCTATTTCCGATGCCTTCTGTTTCTTTCACATCAATACTTACTTGAGAAATAGAATCACTTGACCAATTGTTTTCTAGTAGTCGATTCGCAAAACGCATCACTAAAATATTTTGTATCATATCTTTTCCAAGATAATGATCAATTCTAAAAATTTGATTTTCTTCAAAATAATCCGAAAGTTTTTGATTAATTTTTTTTGCTGATTCGAAACTAACACCAAAAGGTTTTTCAAACACAATTCGGCCAATTGAATTTCCTTTTTCAATTAATTTCGCATTACTTATTCCGCTTGCGATATCAACAAAAAATTCTGGAGCCACTGCTAAATAGAAGAGACTTTGGTAAGGCAATGAATTTTTACTTTCAATTTTTTTCCTTAACATAGTGTAATCATCTATATCCATTATATCCATTTTTAGATATTCAAGATTATTTTTTAAGACATCTAAATCGATATCTGATTTGACGAATTCTTTTAAGTGTTCAAAATACATCTTTGTCGTATAATCTCTTCTTGATACACATATGATTTGAAATGAATCATCAATTTGTTTTTGTTTTAATAATTGAATAAGTGCTGGTGCTAGTTTTTTGTGCATTAAATTTCCTGTGGCCCCAAATATTGTTAGTACAGTTTTCATTTTTTATACACCTTATGTCCACCAAATTCATTTCTCATTGCCGCTACTACTTTTTCTGAAAAATGCGTTTGATCTTTTGATTTATACCTAGCGAATAGTGCTTGTGAAATGACAGGTACAGCGACTTTTCTTTTCATAGCTTCCTCAATAGTCCACTGACCTTCTCCAGAGTCATCAATAATGCCTTCGATAGAAGTTAAATGGTTGTCTTTTGAAAATGCTGAATGGACTGTATTCATTAACAATCCTTCAATAATAGAGCCATTTGCCCATACTCTTGATAAACTTTCGTAATCATAATTGAATTCACTGGCTTCCAAAAGGTCAAAACCTTCTCCTATGGCTTGCATCATCCCATATTCGATTCCATTATGAACCATCTTTGCAAAGTGTCCGCTACCAGTTGTTCCTAAATAAGCATATCCATCTTTTTTAGCGATGCTTTCGAAAAGAGTCGAAATTGATGCAACAACTAAAGTGTCTCCACCCACCATTAAAGAAGCACCATATCTAGCGCCATCTGTTCCTCCAGAAGTGCCACAGTCAACGAAATGAATACCCTTTTCACTTAATGAATGATATCTTCTTAAAGTGTCATTATAGTTAGAATTTCCACCATCAATTAAGATGTCTCCTTTTTGTAATAAAGTTGATACCTCTTCAATAACAGTTTCCACAATTTTACCGGATGGAACCATTAACCATATTATTTTTGGAATTGGAAGCTGATTAACCAAGTCTTGGTAAGTATCTGCAACCTTTACTCCATCTTGTTTAATTTTGCTCCTTGCTTCCAAGGAAATATCGTAGGCGATGACGTCTATCTGTTTCGATTTTAGATTAAGGGCGATATTATATCCCATTTTTCCTAAACCAATTAATCCTATTTTCATCGTTATGTCCTCCTATTTATGACTCTATTATACTAAAAATGTCCTATCTTTTCATATATATTGACTTAAAAACGCTTAAAAGAAAAAAAACTACCAATTTATGGTAGTTTTATTCATCTCCCGAAACAGTTTCATATGGCCAGTCAATAATTCCACCCATGTCATAAATAAAAGCATAACCGAGTTGAGAAAGTATTACTGCAGCTTGATTGCTTCGGTTTCCTGAACGGCAATAAACAATGTAAAGCCCCATTTTATCTGGGATAACCGTTGATGCATTTGCTGAAATAGTTCCAAGAGGAAATAATATTGCGCCTGGAATATGTGCTTCTACATATTCGCTTTCTTCTCTGACATCAATTAAAACGATAGATGAATCGTTTTCAAGCATCGATTTTCCAGAAGATGCTGAGATGATGGTGGGTTCATAACCAGTAGAAGCGGTTGTGGCTTCTTTAGGTGTACAAGAGACTAAAAAGACTGACAAGGATAATAATATTGCTAAAAAGATTTTTTTCATATTGACCTCCACTTTACAAAAAAAATTATAGCATATCTTCAATTCTTTTAATAAGATTATGCTTATCAAATAAAAAAATGATTTTATAGGTCTTCATTTTTTCAGATTTGATCATAGCAAAATGGTCAAGCGACGATTTCTTTATTTACTATTTTGACTGATTATATTATAATTTATGTATGTTCTGCTACTATAACTGAAAAAAACTTGGGCAAGATTTCCCAAGTTTTATCTAAGCAATTATAATTAACCTAATATACCTACTATAGGCAATTGAAGTAAAATAGATTCACCATGAGGACTACCTGCAAAGGCAGCAGAAGCATCTGTACCCGCGTAATGCATTCCTTTGTGTGAGCCGTAACTCCATTCTGCAGCATGTGTTACATCATAGACTACTCCATTTACAGCAATATATGCAGTCGTTCCATCATATCCGGTGTAAGCTGCTAGTTCTTCTAAAGTGAAAACTCTTTGTGTGGTCGTTATTTCAGAGGTAGTTATTGTTGTAGTAGTTGTAGTAATTAGGGTAGTTGTAGTTGAGGTGGGTTGATTATTAGAAGTAGTTGTGGTAGTTGGTACTTCACAACCATTTAAAAGTAGAGATAATGTGATAATAATCAGTGCGATGAATTTTTTCATGGTTGGTTACTCCTTTTTTTCAAGTATTATATATGATTGCCTATCGCATGGCAATGGCTTACTCAAAATTCAGACAAAAATATTATATTAAAATTTTAAATTTAACTTTATAGGAGGTAACAATGCAAAAGCTTAGTGATTTTTTGAAAAAGTATCCCCATGCAAGGATACTAGATATTGGAACTGGTGTTGGAAACTTTATTGATTTGATTTCTACTGTTAACGATGAGTATGATGAAATTGTAGGAATTGATATTTTGGACAGGGCTATTCAAGCTGCAATGATAAATTTTAAAGATAAACCGCGAATTCGCTTTGAAAAAATGGATGTATTAAATATGACATTTCCGGAAGCATCTTTTGATATAGTTTGTCTTTCAAACTCACTTCATCATTTATCTAATGTTGACGAAACGTTTATCGCAATGAAAAAAGTGCTTAAGAATGGTGGAGCAATTTTGATTAATGAAATGAAGAGTGATAACCTAAATCAAAGTCAAATGAGTCACTTATTATTGCACCACTTTTCGGCAGAAATAGACAGGTTTTTAGGAATTACTCATTATGATACTTTTTCCAGAAATAAAATATTAAAAATAGCGTCAGAAAGTT
>JAQUZN010000168.1 GCA_028691315.1 Candidatus Izemoplasmatales bacterium
TTGCAAGACTTCTGTTAATAAAAATATTGCTATACCTATTGATTGTCGACATATCATTGATAAACATTTGATTCACCTCAATATTAGTTGTAATTACAACTGTTGTAATTGCTACTATTATACATAAAACATTGAAGCAAGTCAAACAAAATGTTTTAAATAAAAAAAAGGCTCATTTCCGAAGAAATAAGTCTTTATATGAACTAAATGCTCTGCTATGAAAAAGTTCAGACTGGTAACAATAAATCCATCCTAAGTTACATTTATCCGTAGGTAATATTGTAATAGACATATGCCGATCAGAAAAAACGGTATCATTATGTAAAAAGCCTACAAGTTTGTGTTCGTTTCTTTTGTCTTCTGGTCTAATGAATATTTTGTACTCCAAGAGTTTTTTAAACCAATCCTCTTCGATTAGCTCAGAATAACCTTTTTCAATAATTGTTTGTACTTATGACTTTTCTGATGTATTTGAAATAATATACCCTATAGAATATAGAACATTCCATACAATCAGTTTACTGTCTTCTTCTTCAATAACATGATAACTTGTTAGTTCAAACATCTTCTTCTCCATTTCCTAACTCAATATTAAAATAGACTAATAATCTTGTTATATTCTAAGTGTGCTTCTCCATCATTATTATATGATATTACAATATGGTTTGAATCTTCAGATCCAATAAGATAAAACGTAATAAATCTTTTATCAAGATTTACATATGTCACATGATTCAACACTACACAATGATTTCCATACACATATACCTTCATACCGATTCCTCCTCTATAGATAATATTGTCTTATATTTTTCATTTTAGCATTCTAGACATGAAAATCAATCGACAATATATAACTTTTTCATTAAATATTTATTTTTTTTTTGCAAAAGTTGCCCTCGAAGCTATTAAGGAACTCAATAGTAGTAAAATTTCGTTAGAAAAAGAATTTTCGATGAGTATTGAGCATGAAAAAGAATTAAAAGTTTTAAATGATTTATTCGCATTAAAAAAAGAACAAATGCTTCAATATGAAAAACTATCTATAGAAGTTAGAGAAAAAATGAAACACATAATTAGTGTCTTTTCAACAATATACAATGAGTTATTAACCACAAATGATTCTTCAATTATTACAGCTAGAATAAATGACGATTATGAACCTGTGATTAATAATGATGAGTATGTTAACGCTGCAGTAAAAGCCCCACGAAGACTATATTATTACTCATCATTACTTCAATTATCATTAATGCATGAAATGCCTTTTCCTAAACTTCTATTAATTGACACACCTAAAAATTTTGGAATTGATCATGACAAAATATTGAAAATTATTGATTCTTTAATGGATTTTGAGTTAGCAAATCACGAAAAAGAATATCAGATAATTTTAACAATCAACAAAGAGTTTGTTTCCGAAAAAATGAAACCACTAATTGTATATGAAATAGATACAGATAAACTACTAAAAAAGGTTAGCTAAATTCAATATTAATTTATAATATTAATCCCTTTAAAAAAGTGTTATAAATTCGAAATAGGTCTTTCCAAAATTATATGGTTGTTAAAAGGCACATGTAACTATGTGCCTTTTTCTATGCCTCTATATACTTATATTACTATTTATGAAAAAACTTATTTTGCATAAAACATGCTGACACATTACTCAAATCCCATACCAATTCACTTATAACATCGAATCCGCTAATTTATCTAGTTCAAATCCGGTAGAGTAATTTATCTCATTAAACAAAAAAAAGACAAACTACTGTTCTAAAATCATCTTTTAGAATTCAAGTCTGTCTTTTAATTTAAATCTAATATCGAAAAGGTTGTTTATTTCCGTAAAACCAGCCTATTATACGCATAAAATGCATGTTTTAAGCGATTATAGAAATAAACTCCGTATTAAATTCATGTGTTGTCATAACCAAGTTTGTTCCACTTTTGAGGTTGTCACAACCAAGTTTGCTATGTGATTAGTATGGAGTTTGCTTATTAAAGTGAAATAATAATCGAAATCATAGGCTACTTAGATAATCTGTAAATGTAGGATATGGTAATTTTCTCTTTTTTGCAATCATTTTAATCCAAATTCCATCAGCTTGATCAATAGTAATTATTCCATCATCAACAACAGATTTCATAATGTTTTCTGTGGCAATATGAGCCAAGTTATATTTTTCGACATAATATTTAACGTCCTTAAAATTATTGCTTGCCAGAATTCCATTTTGTTTTTTGGTTAAAACTATCGCCGCAGCCTCGCCTTTACCAATTAAGGGTAACTTACTTTTTGAATTGTACAGGGTTAACTGTATATATAAATCCTCCTCGTCGCTGTCAATCTCAATATCTATTATTGAAAGATTGTTATTTGAAATCAGAGTATCAACCTTTGTTTTTAAATGTAGTACTTTTGATATTTCATTGTAGACTTGTCTTGGGATTTGCATGTTATTGCGGAATGTATGTACCAATAAGTATTCAGTGTTAGTCCAAAGAAAAGACGATATACAATCGGTATCGAAAAAGATAACCTTAGTCATATATTTCATCTTCCCCATTATCGTCAAACACTATATCACTTCTGTTAGCATCAAATAAGTATTCTTCATATTTCCCATCTGATATTATGCCCTCATTTTTCAGCTTAAGTGCTTTTTTAAGATAAGCTCCATAAGTTTTTGGAATATTTGAATCGCTAGGCAAATACAACGAAATATCATATCCATATCTTTTCGCGGTTTTAATAATATCAGTACTAAATTGACTTTCTTCCTCAGAGGTAATGATATTGTCTATCATCAACCTAGTAAGTACAGCTTTTCTACTAGTTCTAAAGTATTGTTCAATTTCCATAATTTTAATCACATCAATTTTATCTTTTCTATTTTGAGTGAGCTTGTCACACAAATTTGAAAAGCTAGAATCTGGCATTAACAAATAAGAAGCAAAAAGATTTGCTTCTTTTTCTATTTTAGCAGTATTTTTATCTTCAAAAAAATAACTTACTGTCGTTTGTTCTCCACCAAAGTAATAATGATATAATTCATGTGCTAGAGAAAACATTTTTCTACCATGTGTTGAGTTTGAATTGATAGCGATGAGTTTTGCGGTTTTAATGCATATCCCACTTATTTCCTTTTTAAAAGGATAAACAACCAATGTCAAATCAGTGTCTGCAGACACTAAGGAAAAAAGGTCTATAGGAGAATTAAGATCAACTCCCAACTTCTCTCTTATTTGAGATGCTCTGCGTTGAATGAGTAATCTATCCATTTTAGTTACCTATCATTTTGTTCATTTCCAAAATATTTAATGCGATTTTATTGATTTCAGAAACGTCATTCAATGATTCAACACTTACACTTGTCTTTCTAAAAGCGGGGGAAATCACTTCAACTTCAGAAGTATTTTCTAATAATTTATGATAAGACACACCAAATAATGAGCAAGCTTTTTCTAGATTACCAACATTAAGTGTTCTTTCCCCATTTTCAAACTTACTAATGCTGCTTTGTTCCAATCCTAAAAAAAGCGCCATTTGTTCTTGAGTAACATTAATTTTCTTTCTTAGATTCTTAAAACTCTCTCTAATATTATTATTCATATTCAACGTTCCTCCCTTTACAAATATATTATACATTATCTTTGTCATATTTTCAATTGATATATATAATTATTTTATGACACCAAGAAAAATCATTATGCTTCCTATTTTAGTTATTGTTATTTTTCAATTCTTAACTTGGATAAATTGCATAGTATCATATATATTTACTGTTTCTAAATTCAAATATAAAATGTTTGAACTAAATCGATTAATGTCGCCAAAAAGAAAACACCCGTTAAACAGGTGTTAAACGCATATGGCGGAAGAGGTGGGATTCGAACCCACGCGCCCTTGCGGACGACTGCGTTTCGAGTGCAGCTCGTTACAGCCACTTCGATACTCTTCCGAAAAATAAAACCCTATGCGAACATAGGGTTAGAT
>JAQUZN010000027.1 GCA_028691315.1 Candidatus Izemoplasmatales bacterium
ATTGACAGATTTGTCTCTTTTGAAAGCGATGACTCATTTAAGATTAAGGGGGAAGAATAATGGCAAAATCAGTCAAAAATAAAATTGACGTTTTTCTTCAAGAAAAAATTATCCCAGAAAATCTAGAGACCATTGTTGGTGATCGTTTTGGAAAGTATTCAAAATACATTATTCAAGACAGAGCTTTACCAGATGTTAGAGATGGATTAAAACCAGTACAAAGAAGAATACTATACGCAATGCATGCCCTTGGCATGTATTCAGATAAACCCTATAAAAAATCAGCACGTATCGTTGGTGAAGTTATTGGTAAATTCCATCCACATGGTGATACTTCAGTTTATGATGCAATGGTACGTATGTCACAAGACTGGAAAATGGGCGCGCTTTTAATTGACATGCATGGAAACAACGGATCGATAGATAACGACCCTGCAGCCGCAATGCGTTACACTGAGGCAAGGTTAACCATCTATGCTGAACAATTACTAAAAGATATTGATAAAAGGACCGTTAATTTTATCCCCAATTTTGATGATGAAGAATATGAACCAGTCGTTTTACCAGCAAAATTTCCAAACCTATTAGTAAATGGTTCTATGGGAATGGCTACTGGATATGCGACCAATATCCCACCACATAATTTAAAAGAAGTCATCACAGCAGTTATATATAAACTTGAACATCCGAATGCCTCGATTGATGATCTATGTGATATTATCAAAGGACCTGATTTTCCAACTGGGGCTTTTGTCGAAGGAACAGATGAGATTAGAAAAGCGTTTGAAACTGGTAGAGGAAGAATTATTGTCAGAAGTAAAGTTGAAATATTAGAGACTTCTTTGGTAATAACAGAAATTCCCTATGAGGTCAATAAGTCTGATTTAGTTCGTAAAATTGATGATATCAGATTGAAAAAGAAAATCGATGGGATTGTCGAAGTTAGGGACGAGTCTGATCGTGAAGGATTAAGAGTTGTTATTGATATAAAGAAAGAAATATCATCGAAAGTCATTTTAGATTATCTATTAAAAAATACCGATTTAAGTGTTGCGTTTAATTATAATATGGTTGCTATCGATAATAAGAGTCCAAGATTAATGTCATTAAATGATATATTAAACTCTTATATTCAGCATCAAAAAGAGGTTATTCGTAACCGTAGTAATTTTGAACTTCGAAAAGCTGAAAAACGGAAACACATTGTTGAAGGCTTCCTAAAAATGGTTGATATACTTGATGAAGTTATCGCTACTATACGAGCTTCATTAGGGAAAAAAGATTCCATTAATCATTTGATGGAAAAATTTGCTTTTACAGAAGAACAAGCTGATGCCATCGTTTCCTTACAACTATATCGTTTATCTTCAACAGATGTCGAAGAAATGAAAAAAGAGCATAATGAATTACAAAAACAAATCAATGCTCTAAATAAGATTTTAAACAATGAAGTTGAACTTGAAAGTGTCATTGTAAAAGAATTAACAAACATAATGGAAAAACTTCCTTCAAATAGAAGAAGTGTTATTGTTGATGAAATCAAAAAAATCGAAATTGATGAACAAGAACTAATTCAAAATGAGAATGTGATGGTTGTCATTAGTAATGATGGATATATCAAACGTTCTTCCTTAAAATCATTCCAAACATCTTTAGGAACCACGGGTTTAAAACAAGATGATGTGATACTTAAGCAACAAGAAGTTAATACAAGAGACTCATTGCTGATTTTTACGACTCTAGGCAATTATATCAATATTCCTGTATATAAAGTGCCAGATATGAAATGGCGCGATATGGGCGAATATATTGGGGTTTTAGCGCAATTAAAAGAGGGCGAAGCAATCCTTGATATGATTACTGCAAATAATTTCGAAGATGAAAAAATGATTTTACTAGCGAATGAAGATGGTGGAATTAAACAAGTATTATTACAAGAATTCCAACAAACAAGACTAAACAAAACATATAATTGTATGAACGCATCAAAGGTGAACCAGTTGGTCAGTGTCGATATTTCCGAAAAATACGATACATCAGTTGTTCTTGCATCTAAAAATGGCTATTTAGTTAAATATGAAACATCAGAAATCCCACTTCAATCCTTAAATGCAAAAGGAGTCAAAGGGATGAATCTTCGTGAAGATGTGTTAGTTGGCGCAAGGTACACAAATAATATCAGTAAAGATGAAGTTCTGTTACTCACCAATAGAGGGGCAATTAAACGCGAATTCTCGCAGAATATCGAATATTCTCGAAGACCTGCAAAAGGGAAATTATTCTTAAAGAGCGTCAAAACGAATCCATATGAATTTATCGGGTTGATGTCTGAAAATGTCTTTCGATTAAAGGAGTTTTTAACGTTTAGAATCATTCTAAAATCTGGAGATTTTGTCTTACCTGGTATTGAATTAAAACCAGATAAATATGAACATGGCGTTCCTATCCTAGAGAAAGAGCAAGCACCTCTAGCCTTTAAAATGGATAAGAATCAACCATATTTTGCCAATCAGATTCTTGCCAAATTAGCAAAAGAAACAGTTGAAGATGACGATGATTTTGAATCAGAGTTGCCGTCAGAAAAAGACGTAATGCTTGAACTTGAAAAGATTCTATCAAGCAACCCAGATTTTGAAGCAAAAGAAGTCAAGACAGATTTAAAGACAAGCAGTGAAAAATCTGAACCCGAGGAAGAAGACGATGATTCAATCATCGTCCAACAAACCCTGTTTTAGTTCACAAGTCCATCACTAAATCTTGTTAGAATATGAACAAAATACGTTTAAAGGAGTATCAATATGAAAAATATGTACCGTTTTCTTGTTATTTCAGCAGGCTTGTTTTTAACTGGGTGCTCATTAACGACAACTGAAACGATAACTACAGTAAATACAACTGAGCCGGTTGAGATTTGGACTATTGAAGATCTTCAAAATCTAGAAGCAGGCCAAAATGCCACATTGATGGCAAATCTTGACTTGAACTCAATTAACTGGACACCACTATTTAGTTATGCTGAGCCATATACTGGTACTTTTAATGGAAATGGCTTCACAATTTCTAATTTAACAATTTCATCGAATAATTCTGACTACAATGGTTTGTTTGCGGCAATTGAAGGCGATGTATATGATCTTAATATTACAGATTTTAACATTTATTATTTAACTCAATTTGTTACTTTCGCAGGTGGATTAGCCGGATATTGTTCTGGAAATATCACTAATGTTTCAGTGGTTGGCGAGATTGATATCAGTAATTCTACTTCGTCTACATATGCTGGACTATTAGCTGGTGTTGCACAGATAAAAATGTCATCGACTACGAATGCATCTGACTTTACTCCAAATACAATTTCTTTATCCAGTGCCATTGGCTCGATACAGGTAAACAGCAAGTATTTTGCCTATGTAGGTGGACTAGTTGGAAAAACCTATAGTTATGAAGTAATTCAGAACACAGTTTCTGCTACAATTGATGTAACAACTTTAGTTTACCGCGCTTATGTAGGTGGACTAATTGGACATAATTATGGTGGAATCTTAATCGGATATGAGGACGCAGTTGAGACAACAGATATTAACATTTGTCAAAATGTGATTTCATCTGAACTAAGTGTCACTTCGAATGGCGTTCATGCATCTGTTGGTGGCATAATCGGATATGATCAGTACGGTGTGTTATTCGATAATTTTGCGGTATCTACAATTGCAGCATCTGGAATGGAACTTTATGTTGGATCGCTTATTGGCGAAGAATGGTATGGAAAACTTGATACAAGTGTTGCAGTAAGTGAGTATATCATTATCGAAGAAGAAGGACAAATGCTCTTCTTATCATCGCTTGTTGGATATCATATTAATAATACACTTCTAGAAGATAACTATTACCTTGTTGTATCAAATACTACTTATGAACAAACAGATGGTCAGGTGGTAGCGAATTCCTCTTTAGAATCTAGCTCTTGGTACATAGACCAATTAGGATGGTCTGAAGAGGTGTTTGATTTTTCGATAATCAATTCATTTTTACCTTAATTTTTTAAACAAAACGGCAAATTGCCGTTTTTTTTAATTCATAAGTAGATGAATGAATATATTTAAGATACAAAATCACAGTTTTATAAGAATTAAAGGTATCATATCCTTAAGTTAAATAGTATAATAGAATTAGGTGATAATTATGAATTGTCTAAACAACTTAGTTAGAACTCCTATTCCGGGAGACGTCTTTATGATGTCATTAAGTTTATACTTCCAAATGGGGAAAAATGATTATTATGAAGCACTTTTTCGTCCTGATGAAGATTTTATGTTTAAGCAAATGGCACTAGAAGAATCGTATGCATTTTATAAATGTTTTTTTATTGATCATAAAATATTAGAGTCAAGAATGAGAACTTTGCAACTGGACTCCACAGTTCCAAAAAACAAGTCAGAACAATTATATAAAAACATAATCAAAATTTTTCAAACAATTCACCAGTCTGCATCTGATGATTTTCATTTGAACACGACAGAAATCTATGACTTAGCGAAACTGTTATTTTATGATTTCTATCCGTCTGAAAAAATATCATACAAGAAAATTGAAAGACATAAGCATTCGTTAATCTCTTCTGAAGTTGTCTCCAAAAGGGAACATTTAGAAGAATTGATAAACAAGTTAGAAGAAATAAAGAAGCTCAAGCTGAATGAATCCGTATTCCTTTACATTAGCTTCATGGTTGACTTCATTAATATGGACATCTTCAAGTTTGAAGAAACACACGTGCTTGGTATTTTGATTTTTTATTTAATGATTATGCAAGAAGGCGTTATTGCCCTTAACTATGTGTCGTTTTTCCAAAAGTTATATTTAAACATTAAGGAATTTAATGTCGTTTTAGATAAATCTAAATTCGGTTGGAGTGAAGGGTACTCAGAAATGATGCCTTTATGTCGCTTTATTCTTAAAAATCTAAATGAGCTATATCAATCTCTTTTTGAAAAAGCAAGAGATTATGAATATGAATCAAATTTAGAAATTTCTAAATCTGATTATATTGAAAACACCATCGATAAGTTAGCTGAGGTGTTTTCTAAGGACGATATTAGGCTCAAGCACCCTCTTATTTCTGACTCAACAATCAATAGAACTCTTAAACGTCTCCAACAAGAAAATAAAATCCGACCACTTGGAAAAGGGCGGAGTGCCAAATGGATAAAACTATACAAAAAAGAAAAGAAGTCAAAAATTCAAGAACAACTGAATTTTGACTTAGGTGATTAACATGAATCAAATTGACAAAATGATCAAAAATGCGTTAAAAGAAGATATACCATCTATCGATATTTCTTCAGAATATCTTTTTCATGATGAAGTATCTTTTGGTAAGTTTATTGCAAAACAAGATGGTGTTATTTCTGGAATAAACGTCTGTAAGCGAACCTTTGAAATTATCGATAAAACTATTAGTTTTACGGTATTTAAACAAAACGGCGATTCTGTAATGAAAGGGGATATAATCGCCACTGTAAGTGGCAAGACCAAATCCATTTTAATGGCTGAACGCGTTGGACTTAATTTCCTTCAAAGAATGTCAGGCATCGCGACTTTAACAAGCTTATTTGTTAAAGAAACAATAGGAACACATGCCCTCATTCTTGACACAAGAAAAACAACGCCGAACTTACGTGCTTTAGAAAAACAAGCCGTACTAGATGGCGGCGGAACCAATCACAGAATGGATTTATCGGAGATGGTGATGCTTAAAGACAATCACTTGAAAGCCGCAAAATCAATCCATGATGCCGTTGAAACGGTCAAAGCTCAAATTGATTCTGCAGTAAAAATTGAAGTTGAGGTTGAATCCGTTTCTATGTTTAAGGAAGCAATTATGACAAGGAGTGACATAATCATGTTAGATAATATGTCGCTTGAAGATATGAAAACTTGTGTAGAAATAAACAACGGATTAAAGAAATTAGAAGCTAGTGGAAATATGACCTTACAAAGAATAAAAGCAGTTGCTAGTGTGGGTGTTGACTATATCAGTGTTGGCGAATTAACCCATTCTTATAAATCACTAGACATCTCCCTAAAATTCTAGAAATTTAGTCTAGCCCCTATGCAAAAATGAAAGATTTTTGTATAATGTAGTATTGAGAAAAGAGTGATTTATTTGCTGAAAGCGAAATATCAATGGGAACCTCTTGTTAAAGGCATCGTTCCTGATAGTCAGATATATGATGTGATTTTAAAAAATCGAGGAATCGATGATCCTGATCACTTTTTTTCCATGGGAAAAGAAATGCTTCATGATCCTTTTTTACTTGATGGAATGGAACATGCAGTAAACAGGATAAAAAAAGCGATTTCTAATAACGAAAAAATCGTCATTTACGGTGATTATGATTGTGATGGGATATCTAGCATATCTGTTTTATATCGTGCACTAAAAAAGTGCCATGCAACAGTGTCATATAGTTTACCAGATCGCTTTGTTGATGGATATGGACTCAATATGAAAGCGGCTCAGAAAATGATTGATTCAGGAATGAATTTAGTCATTACTGTGGATAATGGAATTACATGTGTTAATGAAGTCGCACTGCTCAAGCAAGCTGGTGTTGATACGATAATTACCGATCACCATGAAGTAAAAGAAGTTATACCAGATGCATTTGAAATAATTCATCCCAAAGTTTCTAAAAATTATCCTTTCAAAGAGATTGCAGGAGTAATGGTAGCCTATAAACTTGCTAGTGCTCTTTGTAACGATTCTCTTGATGAGTTAATGGATTTGGTTATGATTGGAACCATAGCGGATTTAATGCCACTTGATGATGAAAATCAAGCGATGGTTAATCTAGGACTTCTACAATTAGAAAAAACCACAAACATCGGTTTAAAAAAACTACTTGAGTATTCTCATTTAGATTTGATTAATGAAACCGCAATTGCTTTTAAAATTGCTCCAAAAATTAATTCGTCAGGTCGTATGGGAAAAGCCATGGAAGCTGTAAAATTACTTGTAAGCGATTCCGAAAAAGAAGTAAATGATTTAATCTTACAAATTGAGGAAAATCACGCAAACCGCAAGGATTTGACAGAAGAAGCATTTTTACTATGCGAAAAACTTGTTAATCCTAGTGATGATGTATTAGTGATTGCATCGCCCTTTTTATATGAAGGAGTAATTGGCATTTGTGCTCAAAAAATTGCGGAAAAATATCAAAAATCAACCTGTGTTATTACACTAGATGATGAAGGTATTGGCAAGGGTTCTATGCGTTCTTTTGGTGGAGATAATATTCTTACAATGTTAGAAAAAAACAAGAATTATCTTATCAAATTTGGAGGACACTCACAAGCGGCAGGACTTCAAATCCTAAAAGAAAACATTGATTTACTAAGAAGTGGATTTCAAGCATGCACTTCTAATTCAGAAAAGATGCTACTGAAAATTGATATGGAAATTTCCCTTAGTGAAGTTAAAGTTGAAACCGTCAAAAAAATCCAAGATAATTCCTTTTTTACAGCATTATTTCTTTATAAAGATTTAAAAGTTGTAAAAAAGCAAAAATTAGCAGATAAACACACGAAACTCCTTCTTGAATCCAAAGGGATCGTATTTGAAGCTCTAAATTTTAATTCGTTAGAGTATTACTACCAACTAGAACCAGAAGATATAATTGATGTCGTCGGTGGGTTAAATATTAACGTTTGGAGAAAAAGACAAACAATTCAAATTATGATGAAAGATATTCGTTGTAATGACTTTCAAGTGCTAGATTTCAGAAATCCTCTTGATTATCAAGAAGGAATGAACTGGGTTAAAACACCTTCCATGGCATTAAGTGATGAGTCTGTCCTTGAACATAATTTTAAAAAACTCTTTTTGACTCAAAAGCCTAATAGACTGATTATTTTACCAAGAAAATACGAATTAATGATTAATGAATCTATTCAAAAAGAGACTTATATTAAAGTGTACCGTGCATTTCCAGACAATCAAACCTTTACACTATTTGATCTCGAAAAGAAAACTAAATTACCACTTTGGACGTTAAAAAAAGCATTAGATATTTTTCATGAATTAGAATTAATAAAGAAACAAAATGATGGATGGATTAAAGATGACCCATCGAAGAAAAAAGAACTCTTTACATCCGTTACCTATCAAAGCTGTCGAACAATTCAACGCTTTGTGGAATGGCTGTATCAAGATACAATCCCAAATATAAAAAAGACAATAGAAGCATGGACGGAGGCATCCTATGAAATTTGAAGACTATATTATGAATGTACCAAACTTTCCAATAGAAGGAATACAGTTTAAAGATATCACCACTTTAATCGGTGATGGAGAAGCTTTTTATCAAGCAATAACTGAACTAACTGAATTTGCTCGTGATTTAAAAGCAACAAAAATCGTTGGTCCAGATGCAAGAGGATTTATTACCGGCGCACCTGTGGCCGCGATGCTTCACGCGGGATTTGTACCAGTTAGAAAACCTGGTAAACTTCCTCGTGAAGTTTTGAAATATGATTATGAACTTGAGTATGGTAAAAATACTCTTTGTATGCATAAAGATGGCGTTAAAAAAGGCGATCGAGTTGTCATTATGGATGACTTGCTCGCGACTGGCGGAACGATGGAAGCATCAATCAAACTTGTTGAAGCTGCAGGTGGAGAAGTTGTTGGGCTAGGTTTTATTATTGAATTGTTAGAATTAAAAGGTAGAGACAAACTTAAAGGATATCCGATTAAAGTATTGATTCAGTACTAATAAAGGAGGTTATCAATGTTTGAAGATGATGTATACAAGCCGTTAGAGACCCAAATAAAGACATACCTATCAAAACCTGAGCACCTTGATTTTATAAGGCGCGCTTTTGATTTTGCCTTTATTAAACATCAAGGTCAATTACGCAAATCAGGAGAACCCTACATTATTCATCCAACACAAGTAGCCATCACTTTAGCGGAGTACCGCGTCGACCCAAATACAATAGTTGCTGGACTTTTACATGATATCTTAGAAGATACTGATACAGAATATAAAGAAGTCAAAGACTTGTTCGGCGAAGAAGTTGCAGATATTGTCGAAGGACTGACAAAATTACATTTATTAACCTATGAAGGTTCCAAAGTATCCCAACAAGTAAAAAACCATCAAAAAATGGTTTTAGCAATGGCAAAAGACATTCGCGTTATTTTTGTTAAGTTATCTGACCGTTTAAACAATATGCGAACATTATATCACCTGGATCATGAGCGTCAACTACGAATTTCTAGGGAAACATTAGATGTCTTTGCGCCAATTGCACATCGATTAGGTATGTATAGATTAAAAGCCGAATTAGAAGACTTGTCTTTTAAGTATTTATATCCTGATGAATATCAAGAAATATCCAAATTAATTCGCGATAAAAAAGGCAATCGTGAAGCGGATGTTTTGCAAATGGAAAAAGAACTAAGTGAAATCCTTGAAAAAGAAAATTTCCATTTTGAAATCAACGGAAGAATAAAAAACATTCATTCTGTTTACCGAAAAATGCATATGAAAGACTTAGATTTTGAAGAAATCAGCGACTTACTTGCCCTTCGAATTATTGTTGACACAATATCTGATTGTTACCGGGCGATTGGAATTGTTCATTCTAAGTTTATTCCAGTCCCAGGCAGATTTAAAGACTACATTGCAATGCCAAAACCAAACATGTATCAATCTCTTCATACCACAGTAGTATCAAAAGGCAAGATTTACGAAATCCAAATTAGAACCAAAGAAATGGATGAAATCGCTGAAAAAGGCGTTGCTGCTCACTGGGCATATAAAGAAGGTCAAAGCGCACCGCAAAGCCGTAAAAATATTGAAGACATTGTTTCATCTAAGCTTAGATGGTATTCAGAATTAATCAGATATACAGAAGAAAATGAATCAGAAGAAGAAATCTTAAATATATTTACTGACGATATTTTGAACGCGAATGTATATGTATTTACACCAAACGGAGATATCCTTGACTTAACTGCTGGTGCTACTCCTTTAGACTTTGCATTTAGAATTCATACAAAAATAGGTGAAAAAACCGTTGGAGCAATTGTTAACGGCAAAATTCAGCCTCTAGATTATACTTTAAAAACAGGCGATGTCATTGAAATTAAAACCAGTCAAAATGCTGTTGGCCCAAATGACAACTGGTTGAAGATTGCAAAAACATCGAACGCAAGAAGCAAAATTAAAAACTTCTTAAACAAACAACGTCGTGACTACTTAATTGAAAAAGGACAAAGTGAGTTAGAAAAAGAACTACAGTCGAGAAGAATCCAAATTCCTTTGACAGACAAATTATGTAAGGACCTGTTTGAGACAAAAGGGGTAAAATCGATTGAAGATTTATACTATGAAATTGGTAAAAATATCATTTCACCAATTGGCGCTATCAATTTATTCACAGGAAAAGAAACATTAACCGAACAAGAACTAATTGAAAAAATCAATAATGTTCCAGAAGAAAAGAAACATCCAAAATTAAGAACACTTCATTCCGATATTAATATTATTGGTGAAGGACTTACCAATCCATCTGTGAAACTTGCTAATTGCTGTAACCCCATATTAGGCGATGAAATTGTAGGATATGTCACTAAAAACGCTGGCATAGTTGTTCATAGAACCGTTTGTAAGAATGTCGATAGTTTCGAAAAAGAACGTCTTCTTGATGTTTTTTGGGGCTCTAACATTATTAGAAAATACGAAACGAACTTAAAAATTATCGTAATGAATAGAGATAATGTTCTTGCAGAAATTATCAATGCGGCAACATCTTCTAAAGCAAGAATAAATCAGGTGAGTGCCCAAACGAATAGAGTAAAAGAAGGCATTATCCGGATGAAAGTTGAAATTGGAAATGTTTTAGAACTAGATCAAGTTATCGCAAACCTACAAAAGGTTAAAGGTATTTATTCCATTGAGAGGGTTTGCTAAAATGCGGGTGTTAGTGCAAAGAGTAGAAAACGCATCGGTTACGATTGATGGGAAAATATTTAGTCGAATAAATAAAGGATATTTATTATTTGTTGGATTCACAACTTCAGATAATGAAGTGACAGTGAAGTACTTAGCAAACAAAGTCATAAAATTACGTGTTTTTAGCGATGAATCTGGGAAAATGAACTTATCAATCAAACAAATTGAAGGTGAAATTTTATCTATATCACAGTTTACTCTTTACGCTGATGCGGAAGAAGGAAACCGTCCATCTTTTACGAAAGCACTAAATCCTGATGAAGCAACACGTCTTTATGATCTCTTTAATCAAGAGTTAAATTTACAATATCCTAGTAAAATAAAAACAGGAATCTTTCAAAGTGATATGAAAGTACAATTAATAAATGATGGACCAGTCACAATTTTACTCGAAAGAGCGTAATTTTTCCCCTTTTTATTTGACTTAAAAGCCAAAATTATATATAATTACAATGTGAATTAAGTTACTAAATATTCTCTGGAGGTAAAATCATGGACAAAAAACAAATCGTATTTGATAAAATCAAAGAAATAATTATTGAAGAATTAGGTGTTAAGGCTGAAAAAGTTGTTTTAGATGCTGCATTAGCAGATGACTTTGGCGCAGATTCGTTAGATGCTCTTGAATTATTTAATCAAATTGAAAGTGAATTTTTAGTCACAATCTCTGACGAAGCAGCTACAAAAATGAAGGATGTTAAAGATTTGGTAGAGTATGTCGTTGAGAAAGTTAATGACAAGTATTTCGCATAAAAAGAAAGTGTGTCAAACACCTCTCTTGCAGTAGGATATCGTCCTTTTAGAAGAGGACGATTTTTTCTTAAAAGGAGCTAAAAAAAGATGATTACAAAAGTAAAAGGAACACAAGATATTTTGCCAAATGAAATTAAGAAATGGCAAGACTTAGAAAATGTCATTTTCCAAGTTTCCAAATTATATCATTTTGAAGAAATTCGCACACCGATTTTTGAAAACAGTGAGCTTTTTCATCGCGGTGTCGGCGATACAACAGACATCATCAAAAAAGAAACATACGATTTTTTAGATCGTGGAGATAGATCAATCACGCTTCGTCCTGAAGGAACTGCATCCGTTGTTAGAACGGTAATTGAAAATAAACTGTACGCGAATCCTAATCTTCCGCTCAAGTTTTATTACTATGGACCGATGTTTCGCTATGAACGCCCTCAAAAAGGTCGCCAGCGTCAATTCCATCAGTTTGGTGCTGAAGCTCTAGGCTCTGCCTCACCTTTGGTGGATGCGGAAATGATCGCTTATTCATACACATTATTAAAAGCATTAAGATTAAAAAACGTGTCAGTGAAAATCAATTCTTTAGGAGATACCTCTTCTAAAGAAACCTATAAAGAAAAATTGACTACGTATTTATCTTCTAAAGTAGATACACTTTGTACCGATTGCCAAAGACGATATTTAGAAAACCCATATCGTGTTTTGGATTGTAAAGTCGATAAAGATTCAGATACCCTAAAAGAAGCGCCAAAACCGATTGATTACTTAAATGATGAAGATAAAACCCATTTCGAACAAGTTTGTTCTTATTTAGATGGCATGCATATTGAGTATGTTGTGGATAAAAATTTAGTTAGAGGATTAGATTATTATACGCATACTGTTTTTGAACTAGAAGCAGCACTTGATACACTTGGTGCTCAAGCAACACTTGGAGGTGGAGGTAGATATAATCACTTATTCTCTACGCTTGGTGGTCCAAATTTTCCAGCTGTTGGATTTGCCTTTGGTATGGAACGATTATTGCTTGCGCTTGAAAGCCTTGAAATAAAAGAACCAACGCCTCAAATTCATGCGTTTATGATTATGCTAGGAGATAATGTAAAGGCTAAAGCGCTAGAAGTGATTTTAAACCTTAGACATGGTGGTCTTCTTATCGATTATGATTTCTTTGATCACAATTTGAAAGCTCAGTTTAAACAGGCTGAACGACAAAATCCTAAATTCCTTCTTATTTTTGGAGAAGATGAAATGAATAAAGGCGTTATTAATGTAAAAAATATAAAAACTGGTGAGCAAATTGAAGTTGGTTTAAATGAACTTTATACAACCCTTATTACGGAGATTCAAAATGAACAACATTCCTGCGCTGGACACTGCGAGGAATGCGACGAAGATTGTTAAGTTTTTCGTGAAAATTCTATTTTTTCGGCGTTTTATATGCTATAATGGTTCACAAGAATAGGAAGTGAATTCTTTGAAAAGAAACCCAATTTCTGATGAAAAACTCAATCGAATAATTAAAATTCTTGCTATCATCTTGCTTGGGTTGGCAGTTCTTTTTATGGCTGTTCAGTTTTCTGCATTGTGGAGTTGGATGTTAAAAGCAATCAAAGCAGTTATTGTTCCTGTCTCGTTGGCTTATATTATTGCACTGATTATTTTCCCAATTATTAAATATATCGAACGTAAAGGTATTGGCCCAAGATGGCTATCTCTAATCATCGTGCTTCTATTAACCTTTGGAATGATTTTTGCAGTTTTCTATTTTGTAGCCCCTTTTGTTGCCAATGAAATTACGAATTTTTTCAATAATGACTTTCAAAAAATTATTGACTATTTCACAGTTGATTTAAGAGATGAGTTTATCCTTGGTTCTGGGATATATGATCAAATATATAATTATGTGCAAAGCACCAATTTAGTTACTAATTGGTTGGATAATATCATTCCTAGCACGATTTCCTATATCACTAGTGTTGCCCTTCCTATCTTTGTCAGTGTTGCGCTTGTTCCGATTATGCTAATCTATTATTTGAAAGATTATGAGTTAATTGGCGAACGAATTCGTACGATTATTCCACCTAGCCAAGAAAAACATTTTGTTGAGCTTTCTTCAAGATTAAATTCAACTGTTGGAGCGTATCTAAGAGGTCAATTAATTCTAATGATATTTATTGGAGTCGCCGCAACAATTGCGTATAAATTAATTGGAATGAAGTATTTTCTTGTCTTTGGTATTATCGTTGGATTAACAAATATTATTCCCTATTTCGGAAGTGTTTTAGCAGCGATACCACCGATTATCTATTCGTTTGTTTCGGGCGGTCATCCTGGACCTTTATTAGTTCTTGTTGTAAACTTTGGACTTCAACAAGTGGAAGGCAATTTCTTCCAACCAATGATTATGTCTCATCAATTAAAAATGCATCCGATTATTATTATGATTTCCATTATGTTCTTTGGAACGTTATTTGGCGGAATTGGAGTTGTTTTTGCTTCCCCAATCGCTGCAAGTATAAAAGTCTTTTATCAGTATTATAATGAAGAAAAAGCAAAGAAAGCGAGTCTTAATCTTCCACCTGGGGGGAAACCAGTGTGAGACCCTCAAAAAAGGCATTAATTTATTCCCAGTTTGAAATTGATGCTATTTTGTTTTATACTGCAATGACAGTTTTTACACCAATTATTTTAGTTTTTACTTACATCTTTGATATTGATTTGTATATGGATGTAAACAAATTTATACTGATTGTTGTCCTTGTTAACTTTTTCTTTATTTTATGTGGAACCATTGTTTTGGTTCTAAAAAAAGATCATTTAAAAAGACAGGTAAAGGCAAATTACCGAAACGAATTTCTTGGAATGATTGTATTAAGTGGGTTTGGTCTATTAGGATTTATCGTTTTTTATGATTATCTTGGTGGGGACAGAGCCTTTATAGCAAATATCTTAGTGGTGCTTTTTGCCTTAGTTGTTTATTTCTTACTGTTTGTTGGACGAAAATTTTTTAAGTTTGATTATATGAAAAAAAAATAATGGCTGCTGATGCAGCCTTATTTGTTTGAAGGAGAGCTTATGCGTTTTAACCGAACTGAATCATTAATAGGTCAAAATCTTATGGAAAAACTACAAAATCATACGATATTGATTTTTGGAATAGGTGGCGTTGGATCCTATGCATGTGAAGCGATTTCTAGAAGTGGATTTCAAAAGATTATCATCGTTGATGATGATATAGTTGATATAAGTAATATCAACCGTCAATTAATTGCTTTAGATGATACAATCGGACTTCCAAAAGTTGAAGTAATGAAGCAACGAATTTTGAATATCAATCCTTCATGTGAAGTATTGACATTTATGGAAAGAGTAGACGAAAAAAATATTAGTCATTTTTTCTCTCAAAAAATTGATTTTGTACTAGAGTGTATCGATGACTTAAAGGCGAAAGTAGAAATAGCTGCCTATGCAGAAAAACATAATATTCCAATCATTGCCTCAATGGGGTTTGCCAATAAAACTCATCCCGAGCTTATTCAAATTTCGTCACTAGACAAAACATCCGTCTGTCCACTTGCAAAGGCATATAGATATGCTTTTCGTAACTCAGGACTTTCACTTAAAATACCTGTTGTATTTTCGACAGAAGAGCCAATTAAACCCGTTGGTAATGTAACATTAGGTTCGACTGCTTTTGTGCCAAGTAGTGCAGGGTTATTAATGGCATCTTATGTTTTTAATAAACTACTAAAATTGGAGGATTTATGATGAAGAAAATTATTTTATGCGGAGGATGTTTCTGGGGAGTTGAGCATTATTTCAAACGACTCAGAGGCGTAATGAATACAGAAGTGGGATATACCGATGGAAAAACAGAAAATCCAACTTATGAGCAAGTTTGTGAAAACTCAGGACATGTAGAAGCTGTTTACATTGAATATCAAGAAGAAGTTATTTCACTCACACAAATCTTAGATCATTTCTTTAGGATTGTCGATCCTACACAGTGGAATCGTCAAGGACATGATATTGGAAAACAATATCGTAATGGCTTTTTCTTTTTTACGCCAAAAGATGAAGTGTTTATCCAAAGTTATATTGAAAAAATGAGGAATAATTACCATAAACCTTTACAAACTTTTTTATTGCCTGCAGGTCCTTTTTACCCTGCAGAAACAATGCATCAAGACTATTTAGAAAAAAATCCTTCTGGATATTGTCATATAAATATGGGACTAGCTAGAAAAGAAGAATTAAAGTAGGTGCCGCATGATTAAAATTAGTGAAGAAGTTCAAAAAGCATTACAGAACAATTTGCCTGTAGTCGCTCTTGAGTCTACAATTATATCCCATGGAATGCCATATCCAGAAAATGTGAAGACGGCATTAAGATGTGAAGAAATCATCCGTGAAAATCACGCTATCCCTGCAACTATTGCAATTATTGATGGTGTAATTACAGTTGGGTTATCGAAAACCGAAATCGAAAAAATTGCTCTTCCAGAAGCCGTTGTAATGAAGGTTTCAAGAAGAGATTTACCATATGCTGTATCACAAAAATTAAACGGTGCTTTAACCGTAAGCGCTACAATGATTGTATCAAAACTAGTGGGGATTCGTTTCTTTGCGACTGGTGGAATTGGCGGAGTACACAGAAACGGCGAGCTAACAATGGATATTTCTGCCGATTTAGAAGAACTTGCTTTAACGGAAGTATGTGTTGTTTGTGCAGGAGTGAAATCTATTCTTGACATTGAAAAAACCTTAGAATACTTAGAAACCAAAGGTGTTCCTGTCATTGGATACAATACAAATAAAATGCCAGCTTTTTTCACAAGAGAATCTGATTTTATGGCACCACTTCGACTTGATACACCAGAAGAAGTTGCCAGGTTTGTGAAAACAAAATGGGATTTAGGACTTCAAGGTGGTGTTTTAGTTTGTAACCCAATTCCAGATGAATTTAGTTTTCCTAAAGTGCTTATTGATGAAGCTATTGAGAAAGCACTTATCCAAATGGATATTCTAGGGATAAAAGGAAAAGAAGCAACGCCTTTTTTACTAAAAAGAATTGTTGAAATCACAAAAGGAAAAAGTTTAACTGCTAATATTGAACTTGTGTATAATAACGCTTTGGTTGCGGCTAAAATCGCAGCGCGTTATTTTCAAAAGGAGGAATAACTGTTGAAAAGAACAAATTATATTTCATGGGATGAATACTTTATGGGTGTAGCACACTTATCTAGTTTGCGTAGCAAAGATGATTCTTCTCAAGTTGGAGCTTGTATCATTAATCAAAAGAACCGGATTGTTGGAATCGGATACAACGGATTTCCAATTGGATGTGAAGATAATGATTTTCCATGGGAACGTGAAGGAGATTATTTAGATACTAAATATCCGTATGTAGTCCATGCTGAACCGAATGCTATCTTAAATTCTTCAGTTGATCTGGAAGGGTCAAAAATGTATGTTACTTTATTTCCATGTAATGAATGTGCAAAATTAATCATTCAATCAGGTATAAAAGAGGTAATTTATTTAGAAGAGAAATATGATGGAACTCCTCAAGATATCGCCGCAAAAAGATTGTTTAATGCTGCAAAAGTGAAGTATCGTCAATTAGATAACTATCATTTAAAGGTAAAAACGAATGAATGAGCTATTAGATTATTACTGGAGTAAAATCAAGCTTTTAATCATACCCTATTTATTATTTATGTTTTTGCTTGTATTTCCTATTAACTATTATGTGCTTACACCAGGTGGAATTACTCCCGTTGAAAACTTAATTACTGTGGATTATAATCAAGATAAAGTCATTGAAGGATCCATTTCGTCAACATATGTTATGTCTGTCAACCGGCCTTCTTTTTTTGAATTTATCATTGGTTATTTTAGTAAGTATTCATCAATTGATAAGTTATCAGGATCTAACCTAAGTTATACGAATGAAGAGATTACACAGATTAGTTTTGTAGATAAAGCAACTTCTGTTGACGCATCGATTATTGTTGCATATAATGAAATGTCAAAAAACAACTCTGAAATTCTGATTGCATATGACGAAGCCATATTAGTATATGGAAAATCAACATATCTTTCAAACTATGATACGATTGCCTTTGGCGATGAGTTTATTCAAATGGTTGGAGATAACGACGTGATTTGTACAACAACTTCGGAAATTGCAGTGAATTCACAACTGGGAAATACATATACTTTTACATTTAGAAATGCAGAAGGTGAGACTTACATAGTAGATTTAACTAAAAATGAGGATACTGGACTGTTTGGAATCACACTAAAGCTGTATTATATTGTAATCAAAGAAGATACTTTTCCAAGTTATTCTGAGGCTTCAACGAATATTGGTGGACCTTCAGGTGGATTACTTCAAACTTTATCGATTTATAATATGCTTTCGGATACAGACATAACTCATGGGTTGAAAATTGCTGGAACTGGCACAATTGATTACGATGGCTCAGTAGGATATATTGGTGGAGTAAAACAAAAAGTAGCTACTGCATATCTAAATCGTGTGGATATTTTCTTTATGCCATATCTAGATGAAACTTATTATTATGATAACTATATGGAAGCGTTACGTGCATGTGAAGAACTTGGAATTGATCCAGAAGGATGGCTTGTTCCAGTAGCATCATTTGCAGATGCGCTTGATTATTTAAATAACTTAGGAGGAGATTTATCATGACTTATACTAAGTTATTTAAAGAATTTCATGAACATTTTACTTTGAAAGAGAGAAGCAGCGCTTTCTTTGGTGGATTTATCTTTGCCTTTATTGTGTTTGCGCCATTATTTATTGTTTTAGCAGAGTTTTTACTTATATACATATATTTAATCAATGCAATTGTTATCTTAATGATTTTTAGTGCGATGGGCTTTTTTGTTTTTTGGATTCATTTAATTAAAAAAGCACTTGTTTTAAAAAAACCAACCATTAGGGATGAGTTTCAACTAAATAAGTATTTTATGTTCAATTTGATTGCAACAGAAATTGTTGTATTCATTATTGGATTACTGTTCTTATTTGTTTTTATTCCGATGATGTTTGTATAG
>JAQUZN010000169.1 GCA_028691315.1 Candidatus Izemoplasmatales bacterium
AAATATATATAAATTAAATCTTACCTTATTATAGACTAATTTAAAAAATGATTATTTCTACATTTAAAAAAGGAATCCAAAAAGGATTCCTTCAAGATCAATTATTTATAACCCAATTTATTGTCAATAATACCCAAATATACTAATCATCTAGTCCTTTGCCCTTTAATATCTTTTGAAAATATTTTTCAACTCTTGCTTCTCGAGTTTTTGACTTCTTTGGAGCAGAAAAATAAAAGTTATAAGCTCTTTTTCTTCCAGGAGTAAGCGCATCAAATGCTGCCTGTAATCCCGAAACTTCACTTAATTTTTGTTTGAATTCATCTGCAAAAACAAGGTCGTTGCTATTTTGATTTACAACTTTTACTCCAGACTTTTCAACTTCGATCGCATTAAGAATATAAGTTTTTAAAACAGACTCCATTTTGTCAATATCATCCATACTAGAAAATCTTATTTGGCCTGCTGATTGTACATTCTCAGTCTGTTGGATTAGAATTCCCAAGGAATCATCTAATAACACCCCTTTGATAAATAAAATAGCACAATACTCTTTAAACCCATGAATTAATACAACATTATTCCCCTCAAGTGTATAACAAGGTGCACCCCACTTTACTTCTTCAGTTAAGTTAGCGTCGAGGATAATGGCTCTTAATTTTTCAAACTCCGCTTGCCATTTTTTTGTTTTTTGGATTAGTTCATCAACTTTTGGATTTTTACTCATCATATCCATCCTTTAGTATTCATTTGAGTTAATTATAACTGAAAACTATATATTAATAAAGTATCATGCATTCTTAATAATGTATCATAGTATTTCTTCTTGATTCAAATGCATTTTAATTGTTAAGGAATTTTTACTTGTATTTATGTTCTACAAACACAAGTAAAAATAAAGTTGGCAAAAAGTATAATTATGTTATTATAGTTTTCTTGCTCATGCTATCACAATTAGTGTTATGTCATTGCTTATTGTACATTGAATACTTTTAATGCTAAGTTGAGAGTTTTTTGTTAAATTTTTTATATAAAATCCAAATCCAAAAGATACTAGTAGCTAGCGCTAATATAAACCAAATTATGCTAGGTTCAGTAGAAAACTTCGCAATCCAAAAAGATGGCAAAAAGCTAAAAAAATACTGGGAACTACTTTTCAGTATATATGGAATAATTATACCCATCATTGTTATTCCTGAAAGTTTGGCAATTGCCAAACCTTCAACTTTATTTTTTGAAAAAGAAAATGTTATAAATGCATAAGCTAAGCTTGTAAGAACGAGTAACCCACACAGGATAACGATCATCATTATTGAATGTTTTTGAAGAGAGAAAATCATCAATACTAATATAGAGATACCCCAAGATATAATAAGTGGAATGCTTAGTCTTGAATGTAAATACCCACTTTTCTTAAGAGGAGTTACCACATAATGTGAAATAAGATTACTATCATATTCATCAAGCATTGTCATTGATGCGATGAAACTTAACAAATAGGATGTTATTGCTCCAAGAAACAAATCAATCATTCCATAGTAAGGACTAATAATTGCTTCCTGATCAAAGTGATTGGTTAACAACGATTCTATTAGTGGAATCCCAAACTTAAAAAAAACGCCTGCAAGAATTGGTGCCACTAAAATTAAGATTAACATTCCGTCTTTTCTAATTTGGATTGCAAACATATGAAGTGACTTATTAATTGCTTTCATCTTTTCAATTCCTTTTTATTTTTAAATTCTTGTTTGATTACCTTTTTTGTGGCCAAAAAAAGTATACAAAACCAAGTGATTAGTATGAAAGAAGACAATACACTGCTTGCCCCACCATTTAGCATTTCGACAATTGCAACTCCAGGATGAATAACAAACCAGTTTTGTAAGTGATAAAACTGATAAATACAACCTGGAACAACAATTAGAATGATAACAGGAACAATCGTTAAGAAAAACTGATTCAGTGAATGGGTTTTAAACGCACATATTAAGCCAAGATTTGTAAAAATCATTGAGCCTAAAATAATTGCGAATGCAAAAAATAAATAATTATTTATTGGATGGACACAAAGTCCAATGATGCTTGCAGAAATAAATGAAATAATCGCTAGTGATAGCAATTTAGACCATAAGTACTCAGAGGGTTTGATTGGAGAAATTGCTAAAGACTGGAATGTCTTTTCGGATAGTTCTAATTGAATAATTGCTCCACTAAAAATTAGTCCAATGGCGGAAGGATCAGAAAAAATTAATACCATTGCTAAAGGAAGTATCCAGCTTTCTGGAATTACTTTCAAAATAAAAACATATAAAAAAGTAAAAACCAAATATAAAAAATAGAATCCGTATTTATATTGAAAACGAATGTCGCCAATTAACAGCTTCTTAATTTTCATAATAATGCTTTCCCAGTAATCTCGATAAAGATATCATTTAGATTCGGCTCACTGCTATGAATGTAAATGAGCTTGTTTTCAAGGATTGCATCAGTTAATTGTTTATCGATTTTTGTTTCAGATAATAGTACTTGGTTTTTTATTTCCTTGTTATCCACAAGATATGCATAATCAATCTTTGCTGCTCCACGCGACATAATTAAATTGTGCGGCGTATCCAGTGCCATAATTTTACCATCGACAATAAATGCAACCCTGTCGCAAAGTTCCTCTGCATCATGCATATTATGTGTTGTTAAAATAATCGTTTTGCCTTTTGCCTTTTCTTCAAGAATAATCTGTTTCATAATGCTTGTATTGGTTGGATCTAACCCACTCGTGGGTTCATCTAAAAAGATGATTTGTGGGTCATGAACAAGTGCTTTAATAAAATTTAGTCTTGACTTCATTCCTTTGGAATAATTCATCACCAGTTTATCTGCATCATACAGTAGACCTACACTTTCAAGCAGTTCATTTATATCACGGTTTTTAATATACAATGAAGAAAAAAACTTGAGATTTTCCCTTCCAGTAAGTTTCTCGTAAAGGCTAGGGAATTCAAAATCCACTCCGATTCCTTCATAAAAATTAGAAGACACATTCTTAACTTCTTCACCATTAACAATGACACTTCCAGAGTATCTTGTTAATACGCCAGTAAGAATTTTCTGTAAAGTGCTTTTTCCTGCACCAGAAGGACCCAAAAAGCCTAATATCTCACCAGGTTTTACTTCAAAATTGATATCACTAATAAATGCTTCTTTTGTGTAGCTAAATGATAAATCATCAACTTTAATCATGAGAATTTTCCTCCATCATTTGAACTATAATGCCTTTAAGCGTCAGTTTCAAAGCTTCATTAAAAGCAAATGCACCGACTTCGTTTTTATGCATTATAGAAATAAGCGCAATTCTAAAGGCTGCACTATAAACTTCAATTCGAGGATCTTCAATATGAGGAAAAAGTGTGAGTAGTTTTTTAATACTTAGATCATCCTTTTCGATATGCTCAGTTAATAAAGACTCAGGGATTTTGCGCATTAATAGTTCTAAGTCACCTCTTTTTGCAAGAGAAAAGATAAAGCTTTGATCAAGTGACTCACACAAATTATAGATTAACCCTGTAAGTTTATCTGCAGAAAGTGGAAGAGTACAATTCGATAGGTCTGTAATAAACCTTCCCTGAATTTCATCATGTCTTAATCGAAAAACTTCATAAAATAAACGTTCTTTGTTCTCATAAAATAAATAAAATGTACCTTTTGCGATTTGTGCGCCTTTCACTAGGTCATCGACTGTGATTTTCTTGATTCCTACGTTAAACATCTGATTTTCAGCGACTTCAAGAAGTTTAATCTTTATTTGTTCCTTTTCATGTTCAGTAAGAGCTCTTGGCATACCTTTCACCTCTGTGACTATTATTTCATTTATAGTCATATTATACATATTGGCATGATTCTTGTCAATAAGATTTGGATATCTAGCAAATTAAAGACTTAT
>JAQUZN010000170.1 GCA_028691315.1 Candidatus Izemoplasmatales bacterium
AGGAGGCAATTGCATGCAGGGAAAGCAGTTATATGCAAGTTTGGAAATCAGCGAAGATGAAATTCGACTTCTTGTTGGTGAATATTATATGTCTCGTTTTAACATTTTAAGATCTGATTGTATGAAAGTCAATCAAGCAATCAATAACAAAAAGATTGAGAGACCTCAGGTTGTAAATGCGATAATAACAAAGCTGTTAAATAATGCTGAAAAAGCTTTGAGTTTAAAGATAAAAAAAGTTATTTTATGCATACCTAGTGCAGATGTTAAATGTGTTAGAAAAAGAGTGAACGTTGCAATTGAAGAAGGAAGTAGAAAAATTCTGATGTCGCATGTGCGGAGCGGACTTGAGAAAGCAATCAATTATGATGATACAGGAACTCATGAATTTGTGAATATTGGATCAATCAAATATATTGTAGGAGGGATTAGTTCAAGAACAATTCCTTTGGATGAAAAAACGGATTTATTAACTATGGATATTGATATGCTTTATGCTGACAAAGATATTGTGTATTCCTATGTGATGTGTGTAGAATCCTGTGGGGTATCTGTTTTAGATATTTGTCTAGACAGCTTTGCCATGGCAGAGGAAACAGCTTCTTTAGAAAATTCGATGGATAAATATGTTATATTAGCCGATTTGCAAAAAAATGATACAATCCTATCACTATATTATAAAGGAAGATTATTAGAGTGTGAAAATACTGGACAGGGATATCAGACTTGGATAAATGAACTTCATCGCAGGCATCGCTTATCAATTGTAGAAGCAGAAGCTATGCTATTGGAGAATTGTTTTGAAGAGAAGGCGATTTACGACGATATTGTTTCTTATATTTGGATGGATCGTGATGAAAACAAGCAATTAACAAAAAGACAAATCTATGATACAGTTAGTGAAGGCGTGAAGTCTTGGCAAAATGCTATCAATGAAATGTGTGAGCCGATAAAAGAATATGGCAATAGTAAGTTGATAATGAGTGGTAAAGGTGCTGATATTGTAGGTATCAATTCTGTACTTAAGGGCTTGATCTTACCAACACAAATTTATATTCCAAGCAGTGTTGGCGTGAGAGAAGGAAAATATGCAGTTTGTCTCGGTGCAATGTATTGCACTAAAAAGTGGCAAGAAATTAAAAATATCAAAGATGTTAGTATTGAATATAATAATTTAATTGCTCGCGAAGTTAAAAGAGAAGACGAAACTGGTTTTACCAAAAAATTAAAAAACATTTTACAGGTCAAATAAGTTTGAAAGAGAGGAAAAACAATGGGTGTAGAAGATTTCAAGAAAGTTGTAACAATCAAAGTCTTTGGAGTTGGAGGCGGTGGTTGTAACGCTGTGAATAGAATGGTTGATGAAGGAATTCAAGGAGTTGAATTTTTTGTGGCTAACACTGATTTGCAAGTGTTACAGACATCTCCAGTTAAAAATCAAATCGTTTTAGGAATGTCGGTAACAAAAGGACAGGGAGCTGGAGCTGATCCGGAAATTGGTAGAAAAGCTGCTATGGAAACAGAAAGTGAAATTCGTGAAGCAATCAAAGGTAGTGATATGGTTTTTGTGACCGCTGGACTTGGTGGTGGAACGGGAACTGGTGCTGCTCCAATGTTTGCTAAAATAGCAAAAGAGGAAGGTGCTTTAACGGTTGGAATTGTAACTAAACCTTTTAGTTTTGAAGGAAACACTAGAACACGACAGGCAGAACAAGGGTTGGCAGACTTAAAAGAGTATACAGATTCTTTAATTATAGTTTCAAATAACAATTTGTTAGAAGTGATCGGTAGAAAACCTCTAGTAGAAGCTTTTGAAGCCGCAGATAATGTACTTCGTCAAGGTGTACAGACAATTACTGATCTGATTGCTGCTCCTGCTTTGATTAATTTGGATTTTGCAGACGTCAAAACAATTATGTCTGATGAGGGAAAAGCTTTAATAGGTGTAGGTATGGCTGATGGTGAAGATAAAGCTAGGGTTGCAGCTGAAAAGGCGATTCAATCTCCTTTGTTAGAAGCACAGATTACTGGCGCGAGAAAAGCAATTATTAATATAACTGGTGGTGAAACAGTTAGTTTGTATGATGCTGACGATGCAACTCAATACATAAAAGAGGCTGCTGGTGGAGATATTGACACTATTTTTGGTATTGCTATTAATCCTGAGTTGGGTGATAAAATTATCGTTACAGTGATTGCTACAGGCTTTGGTGACAAAGTGAAAGAAGAAAGTCCTAAAGAATTTAAATTTTCAAATGACAATTTAAAAACTGAAATAAAAAAAGAAGTTGTTTTTAATACTTCACCGGTGGATGTGGAAGAAGTTGAAGATTCTGACCCAACGCCTTATTTCTTTAAAAAGAGAACATAGAAAAATGAGGATGAAAGCACGATTGAAGTGTGATTAGTCCTTTTTTATTTGTGGTTGTTATGATATTATATTACAAGGTAATTTTAAAAGGAGAATATTTACATATGAATGAAAAAAATTCACTAATTCTTGATGTGAATGAAAAACCAAAACCTACACAGTGGGTATTGCTGAGTTTTCAACATGTCTTCGCTATGTTTGGGGCAACTATACTTGTTCCAATTTTAACTGGATTTCCGGTTTCTGTTGCTTTATTTGCTTCTGGAATTGGAACTTTGATTTACACGTTTTGTACAAAAGGTAAAGTTCCTGTTTATTTAGGGTCATCTTTTGCTTATATCACAGCTGTTATTTTGGCGGTTGAGGCAATGGGTGGTGATATTTCTGCTTCTCAAACAGGTTTAATGTTAGTGGGGCTAGTTTATGTGGTTGTTGCAATCGTTATAAAATTTGTTGGTAAGGATTGGATTGATAAATTATTACCACCTATTGTAATTGGTCCGATGATTGCGGTAATAGGGTTAGGATTGGCTGGAAGTGCGGTTAAGAATGCAGGCTTTGTTGATGGTGGTGCTGTTGAACCGATGATAGTTGCGTTCTCGACATTTATTATTGCAGCTCTAATCTCTACTCATGCAAAAGGTTTTTTGAAAATTGTTCCTTTCTTAATAGCTATAGTTTGTGGGTATATTTTATCAATTATATTTGGATTGGTTAGTTTTGATGGTATTGCTAGTGCGGATTGGTTTTCGATT
Organism: Candidatus Izemoplasmatales bacterium; assembly: GCA_028691315.1. Classification (GTDB taxonomy): domain Bacteria; phylum Bacillota_I; class Bacilli_A; order Izemoplasmatales; family Hujiaoplasmataceae; genus JAHIVB01. The sequence goes on from JAQUZN010000170.1 coordinate 3,127, forward strand.
CCTTATTTTGCATTTCCTTTCGAAGTTCCTGGATTTAGAAGTTACAAATTTTACTTTGGTCCAGAAACACTTGCAATTTTACCGGTTGCCATTGTAACGATTTCTGAGCATATTGGAGATCATACAGTTTTAGGTAAAATTTGCGGAAAAAATTTCTTGAAAGATCCAGGCTTAGATAAAACATTGATAGGTGATGGAGTGGCTACGGCTGTATCTGCTTTTTTAGGTGGACCAGCTAACACGACATATGGAGAGAACACAGGAGTAATAGGTTTAACGAAGATTGGTTCGGTATATGTTACTTGTGGTGCGGCTGTGATTGCTATTGTACTTTCTTGTTGTGGAAAGGTAGCGGCATTGATCAGTTCTATACCGACGTGTGTATTAGGTGGTATGAGTATTTTGCTATATGGAGTTATTGCTAGTAATGGGTTGCGTATTTTAGTGGATAGTAAAGTTGACTTTGCAAAACAAAGAAACTTAATAGTGGCAAGTGCGATGCTAGTAATTGGTTTAGGTGGAGCGGTATTCCCATTAGGAGGGAGTGCAACTTTATCTGGAACGGCATTAGCTGCAATCGTTGGTGTTGTTTTGAATCAAATTTTGCCAAAAGATATCGATTTAAAAGAAGAATAAAAAGTGTGAAGGTTCAGGTGAATGCTTGTTTTGAGAGCTTGTTTTATAAAAAGCTCAATTTTGATTGAAAGTTCCGTTTTGGAGATATGTTCCAATTAACGGAACTTTTTTCAATGAATATATTTATTTTTTTTGAAAATATATTATAATTTAAGTGGAAAAACTATATAAAAA
>JAQUZN010000171.1 GCA_028691315.1 Candidatus Izemoplasmatales bacterium
TACTTGTTCATCTGTAAAATAATATAATCCCATTTCGTCACCAACTTTCTTTTTCTCTATTATAAAGCAAAAACCCTATAGCCAGGGTCTTTTTTTAAAGAGTCCGTTCTATAGGGTACATTTTAATCAAGTTAGTGCTTTTTTTATTCGGCAGTTGGTTCTTCCTCAGTAAAGATAACAGGTTTAATTCCAGACATAGATTCTTTTTTCTTATCGATAAATAAGATGCCTTGCAAATGGTCATATTCATGCTGGAAAACAACGCCAACATAACCAGAAAGTTTTAAAACAACATCTTTTGCTTCTAAAGTTTCTAAGTTCACAAGGATTGCTTTCGCTTTAATTCTTGCCGCTCTTGGGACTAATCCGTTTTTTTCTTCATCGACAGATAAACAACCTTCACCACTTGGAATATATGTTTGTTCTTCAGAAAAAGAAATAATTTTTGGATTTACAACAGCATAAGAATAAGAATTCTCACCAGTCTCATCATATGTATGCATACAAAACATTTTTTTTGAAATTCCAATTTGTGGAGCAGCTAAGCCTACACTTGGTCTTAACCCATATTCTTCAACCATTGAGTCATTTTGAGAATTTAAAATATAATTCATCATTTCTCTTAATGTTTGGAAGTCTTCATCAGCAATGGGTAATTTTACCTCATGTGCCCTTTTTCTTAAAACTGGATTTCCTTCTTGTACAATATCTTTCATTAATAACATAATTAATCACCAAAAGTATTATAACATAAGATAAACTAAAATTCCAAGATAAACACCTATGAAATATGGTAAAATAGATGTATCAAAGAGAGGACTATTTATGGAGTATAAATTTGATCGAAATGACTTAAGATTTCAACTTGATAGCCAAAAAGAATGGGTATTATCAAATGGCATTGGTGGCTATATGGGAACGTCTGTTGTTGGAAGCAATGAGCGCATTCATCATGGATTGCTTATTGCATCTCAAAACCCTCCTATAGAGCGTGTTCTACTACTAAGTAAAATTGAAGAATCACTTATTATCGAGAACGATACCATTTCCCTTGTAAATCAAAAATACGTTGGATATGACGAAGAAACTCCTTATTTACATTCCTTTATACTTGAAGAAATACCGACTTTTTATTATGATGCGGAATCTTTTGCAATAACAAAAAAATTATCGCCCATGTATGGGTATAATACAATTGCAATTACTTATGAAATTGAAACAAGAAAATACCCTGTTGTGTTTCAGTTAAAACCCTTATTTAATTACCGAAGTCATTCTGAAGTAACGACAAAAAATCAGCTTGTTTTTGAAAAAGAACAAAACGGACAACACCTTCGTTTAAAAAAAGGTGTGAACCAGTCTATTTATTTTTATTCTTCTTTAGGTACATATGTTGAAAATGAAGAAGAGTACTCTAATCCCTTCGTCTTTCAAAAAGGGATGGAGACTGGGGACTCAAGGACAGATATAGAATTTCAGCCGTATACAATCCAAATTCCAATTCAAGCAAACAGAAAAATTAAAATTGAGATAATCTGTTCTGACCAAGAAATACCAAAAATTAGTGCTTCATCGATTATAGAACAGTACATTTCAAGACTTCAAAACATCGTCCATAATGCTGGTTTTGAAACGGAATTACTGAAAAATTTAGTCATCGCTTCAGATCAGTTTGTCGTAAAAAGAAATTCAACACAAGCTAAAACAGTTCTAGCTGGACTTCCTTGGTTTACGGATTGGGGTAGAGATACAATGATTGCTTTTGAAGGCTTGCTTCTTGTCACAAAGAGATTTGAAGAAGCAAAAGAAGTTCTTAAATCATTTGCTAAATATGAAAAGAATGGATTGATTCCCAATATGTTTCCAGATGAAGGAAGTCTGCCATTATATAATACTGTAGATGCATCTTTATGGTATATCCATTCAATATATCAGTATTATGCATATACAAAAGATCTTGCTTTTATTCAAAAAAATCTGATTTCTGTGATGAAATCAATTATCATTCATTATCAACAGGGAACTGATTTTAATATTGGAATGGACCAAGACTTTTTAATCCATGCAGGTAGTGGACTGGATCAAGTAACTTGGATGGATGTCAGAATTAATGGTGAAGTTATCACCCCAAGACACGGAAAACCTGTTGAAATCAATGCATTGTGGTATAATGCATTGATGATTATGGGTTTCTTTGTTAATGATATAGACGATTTTGAATATCAACTATTAGCAAACAAAGTTAAAATCAGTTTTTTGAAGAAATTTTGGAATAAACAAAACCAATGTTTGTTTGATGTTGTTGATGAACTTGATGCTTCTATCAGACCTAATCAACTATTTGCTATAAGCCTACCTTTTTCGATGATTACAAAGCCAAAAGCAAGAAAAATCCTAAAAGTCGTAGAAGAAGAATTAATAGATATATATGGAGTAAGAACACTTGCTAAAAGTGATTCTCGCTTTATTCCTAAATACCAAGGAGATATCGTTTCTAGAGATCATGCATATCATATGGGGACTTCTTGGGGTTTTTTAATGGGAACTTACCTTGAGAGTCTGCATAAAGCATATCCGCATTCTAAACGAGAAGCAAACAAGATTATTGAAAAAATAAAACAAATTGAAAGCCATCTTTTTGATGGGTGTATCAATGGCTATGCGGAAGTCTTTGACGGCTTAGACGGATTTGAGTCAAAAGGATGTTATACGCAAGCTTGGAGTGTTGCAGAATATTTAAGAGTAGCATCAATGTTTTTATAATCATTTTTAGAAAAGAGGGTTCAATATGAGAATCGATAAATTCTTAAGTAATTTAAAATTTGGTTCAAGAAAAGAAGTACGTGAATTAATTAAAAAAGGATATGTAACTATCAATGGTCAGGTCACAAGTGATTTTGGATTAGATATTTCACCTGCATTAGATCAAGTCATTGTGGGAGAAGAAACAGTTTATTATAAGCCATTTATAACATTAATGATGAATAAACCAAAAGGGGTTGTATCCGCGAATACTGACCCTATAGAAGAAACAGTCATTGACCTTATCGGTATTCCATATGCCCGTTTTGATTTCAATATTGCAGGAAGACTAGACAAAGACACTGAAGGTTTATTGATTTTGACTACAGATGGGGCAATGTTACACCAAATAATTAGCCCTAATAACGAAATATATAAAACGTATCTAGTTGAATTAAGGGACCCATTATCCAGAACCGAAGAACTACAAAAAGGTGTTACAATTAAAGATGGAAAGAATATGGATTTTTTAACCAAACCTTGCTTTATTCATCCAATAAACGAAACGAAGACGACCATAAAAATATTAGAAGGTAAATTTCATCAAGTCAAAAGAATGTTTGAAGCAATTGACAATGAAGTTATTTCACTGAAACGAATATCAATTGGTGAACTTCAACTTGATGAAACATTAAAACCTGGTGAAGTTAAAGAACTATCGCAAATCGATATTGGAAATATTTTTCACTAATTTATTCGGTCAATAATCGCATTTATGGTATAATATAGATTGGTGATTTTATGAATGAATTCGAAATGATAATTAAGACATATGACGCTTTGGATGAGATTAAAGAAAGTTTAGAGTATAAACAAGTTCATTTGGCACTTAGCGCACTGCTTTATGATCCAAAATCAAAAATAGTAGTTGATAAATTTGTTCAATTAAAACAAAAGTACGAGGATGTAATGAAATATGGAAACCATCATCCAGATTATAAAATAACAACAGATATGTTTATTCAATCTAAAACAGATCTTTACAAAAATAGTTTATATATTGAGTATTTTAATAAACTCAAAATATTTAACGATAGTATAAAGTTTTTTAATGAGGGTTTGAATGAAATCTTAAAAAACAGCGTTATTGATGTAGCGAAAAGCTGTCAGAAAGTGTG
>JAQUZN010000172.1 GCA_028691315.1 Candidatus Izemoplasmatales bacterium
TTAAAGTTTCTTTTCAAGGATATATGACTATGGTTGTATAAGGCTTTCTTCCAAAAGCGGAATCCAAAACTGAAGGCAACCTATCAAAGGCGTGTAGAAACTAAGAAAAAACGATTGAATGTATAAAGAAAAACCGCTCACGATGTTGTGGGCGGTTTTATTACTTAATGACAAGGTAAAATAGAAAAATATTGAAATACAAGTTAGTGAATCATATAGAAAATATGCACTTATTATTGAAAATGAAAAGAAAGTAATTGCGGCTATCTATATATTAAAATACAACAAAAATGATGTAATTTACGTTTAATTTTATTATACTGTATTGACATTATGCTTTAATGGTGATATCTTATAAGGAATTGCTAACATGGTTTGTTTACAATAAACTGTGTAAAAAAGATTTAAATGGTAATAGAAAGGAAAAAAATGGAGAATAATTACTGCTTATCAAAACATATTTCGTGGCAGATGATTGACGACTCAATTGTTATCATTGATGAACGAACAGAAAAAGTAAAAATTTTAAATGAATCGGCATCAGATTTTTGGATTACATTCATAAAATTTTTTAATTTCAATGAGGCTTTATTGGCTTTGTCTCAAAAATACTCGGTAACAAGAAATGAAATCGAAGAAGACTTCCACCAACTTTTGTATATGCTTGTTTCAAATCAGGTTTTATATGAATGCTAACAATATAAATAGTATAACTGATATATATAATTGTGCTTATACTAATAAAATACCTATTTCTGTGACACTTGAGTTAAACACTACATGCAATTTTAGATGTAAGCACTGTTATATTCCAAAACACATAGAAAAGGGACTAGAATTCGAAAAAATTCAGATGATTTTTCAAGAACTAAGAAACTTAGGAACCTTGAATATTACCCTTACAGGTGGAGAAGTTTTTTTAAGAGACGATATTTTGAGTATTATCGAATATGCTCGTAGCCTTGGGTTCCGTGTATTCATTTTAAGCAACGGATCACTAATAAATGAAGAAACAGCAAAAGAATTGTCGAATCTTTACATTTCCGAATTTTCAACCACTATTTTTTCGATGGATAAAAGTATCAATGATGAAATTACTGGAAAGAAAGGCTCTCTAAACGAGATTTTGCTTGGATTAGAAAACCTTAAGAAAAATAATATTCGAGTATTTGTAAAATGCCCAATAACAAATATTAATGTGGATACCTATAGAGATGTCGAAAAGTATGCTAAGGATAATAAATTTCGATTCATGATTTCTCCTGTAATTTTCTCGAAAATTGATGGAGATTCTTCAAATCTTTCATTAAGAATCGACTCTATTAAGCTTCAGCAAATCATTGAAGACTATGATAGACTAAATTGCAAAAATGTCCCAATCGTAAAAGATGACAATGTACCATGTACGGCTATTCATTATAGCATGTTTATCAACTCAAAAGGAGAGGTGTATCCATGCAACTCATTGTTAAGTAAGATCGGGACTATTTATGAAAGTTCGTTAGCAGAAATATGGAATAATTCGTCTGAACTGCATTATTTGCAGTCTATACAAAATAAAAATCTTCCTGAATGCAAAAAATGTGGCTATAAAAAATATTGTGAACGATGCCCTGGATTAGCATTGCTAGAGGATAATAATATTCTTGGATGCTCATCCATAGCAAGGCAGAACGCGGTTGCAAGATTTGAAATATTAACGAAAGGAGGTAAGAGTTAATGAAAAAAACAACGACCTATGAAAAACCAAAAGTTTATTTAATTGGCGATGATGTTTTTGTCGTATGTAAACAAGGCGCTTGTAACGGTAAATAAATACAATGAAAAGTTTAACAGGAATGTTAAACTTTTCATTGTATTAAATATTATATGCAAAGTAAAAGATAAAAAATTGATTTTGTTTCATTTTATTTCGCTTTTCATAGCCTTTTATTGTATACTCTAAATGAAACAAATATATGAAGATATCTCATTGAGAAAAGGAGGAAATTGTATTTTCATTAACTATAATGTCAATACAAAATGTGATGAAAAATTATGTTTTAAAGTTGAAATGGATTATCATTATAAAAGTTCTATTTGCTTCGCTATCGATTGTGGCAATTGCAAGTGTACCATATATTACAAAACTGCTTATTGATTATGATTTTTCATCAGTCGACCACACAATAATTTATATTCCAGTTTTATATTTAGTTGCTATTATTGGATATCTTTTTTTTGAGAGAATAAGTCAGATAAGTGCTTGGAAACTAGACCGAGAATTCAATCTTATGGTAAAGAAAGATATTTTTAATTCTATTTCCTCAATGACTTATATTGAGTTTGCAAAAAAGAATATTGGCGATTATTTATCGGTAGTGCAAAACGATGTAGCATTCATTGAAGAAAAATACGTCGAAGGAAAAGTAGCAATTTTCCAAACTATTATTCAAGTTTTAATATACTCTGCCTATCTTTTCTTGCTTGATTACAGGGTTCTAATATTGGTTTTTTTGTGTACATTATTAGGTGTATTCATACCCTCAATAACAAGTAAAGAACTATCAAAAAGGAAAGGCAAACTTTTGTCCTCACAAGGACTATATTTTAATAAATTCACCGACTTGCTTCAAGGGGCAAAGAATATTAATCCTGAAACAAGAAACCATTTTCAAACCCATCATTATAAATCTATGAAAACAGTGGAAGATGATAAATTTCATTATGGAAGATACAGCACATTTACGAATATTATTGGGGGTGTTTTTGCTGAATTTATCCAATTTTCAGTTTTTGTTCTATTAATACTTTTATTAGTTCGTGGACAAATAACGGTTGGAGTAGCAGCAGCCTCGATTGGATATGCTGCTGAATTCCTATTTCCGTTACGATATCTTATTAGAAGCATCAGCGATGTAAAGTCCACAAAAACTTCTCGTTCTAATATTCTTGAGATATTGGAACATTCAAATAAGTCATTACCTAAACTCGAAGTTTTTTCGTATTCTATTTTATTTAAAAACGTAGGAGTTGATTTTCAAAACTTTTCACTTACTGATTTTTCATTTGAGTTTGTTAAGGGGAAAAAATACGGAATTATTGGGGCAAGTGGCTCTGGAAAAACAACAATATTCAACTTGCTAATGAAAAATATAATTCCAAACCGTGGGAACATTTCAATTGATAATCAAAATATTGAAGACTTCGATGTTACAACTATATTGGCGCTTAATGATCAATTTGAACACATCTTCATGGATTCTTTAAGTAATAATATTAGCCTTTTTGAAAACTATCAAATTAAAGGAATTGAAAATATCCCCTCGACTATTTATGAGAAGATTAATGTTGATAACTGTTCGAAACTTAGTGGTGGAGAGAAACAAATTATCTCGCTTCTTCGTTTGGTATCAAAAGATAAAGAGGTTATTCTTATTGATGAATCATTTTCGGCACTTGACTCGTCTACAAAAAGGATTATGGAAAACTATATTTATTCGCTACCGAAAACGATTATCGAGATTACTCATGATGAGTCTCTAGATAATCTACGAAAATTTGATTTTGTGATTACCATGGATTGTGGATCATTAGTTAAAATAACGAAGAATTGAGAGTTATATTATTGCAGATAATATACCAGTAGCAATATTCAACATCAGAACAAAGCAGCTTAAATATATTGACAAAAAATTAAATCTAGTGTTAGAAAAAGCCCTTGAAGTTGTTACTGTTAATACATTATTTCCACACTGATACTGAATGGAATTTATACAAACAATGACACCGAACAAGTAACAGTCAACTGAAAATCCAAGTGTCGCAGGTTCAAGTCAAACTTGAGCCACCATGGCAATGAAATATAGCCCTTTAGGGGGCT
>JAQUZN010000028.1 GCA_028691315.1 Candidatus Izemoplasmatales bacterium
CGAGACTATCCTGTAGAAAGAATGATGCGAGATGCAAAAATCACAGAGATTTATGAAGGAACTTCAGAAGTTCAAAAAATGGTGATTTCTGCCAGTGTCTTGAAATAGGAGGAATATGATGAAAATTGTTGTATGTATAAAGCAAGTACCAGATACCACAGAAGTTCGTATTGATCCACAAACAGGGACGATGATTCGTGAAGGCGTCAAATCAATTATTAACCCTGATGATTTAGGCGGACTTGAAGCGGCGTTAAGAATTAAAGACCAAAACAATGCTCAAGTAATCGCATTAACGATGGGACCACTTCAAGCGGATATTGCGTTAAGAGAAGCAATCGCTATGGGTGTTGATCGTGCTATTTTATTAAGTGATCGCTTATTTGCAGGAGCTGATACATGGGCCACAAGTTTATGTTTATCAAAAGCAATCGAATTAATAAAACCAGATCTAATTATTACTGGAAGACAAGCGATTGATGGAGATACAGCACAGGTTGGCCCACAAATTGCTGAACACTTGAATATTCCTAGTGTTGCTTATGTCAATGAAATAAATCTTGAAAATGATTTTTTTATCGTCAAAAGGATGTTTGAAGACGGATATCAAATGATTCGGGTAAAAACACCTTGTCTATTTACGATTCTAAAAGAAATTAATGAATCAAGATATATGCGAGTAGGAAAAATATATAAAGCATTCGCACCAGAATTAGTTGAAATATGGGATGCTTCATTATTAAAACTAGACCCAGAAGAACTAGGATTAAAAGGATCTCCAACAAAAGTTAAGAAATCATACACCAAAGGTGTTAAAACTGCTGGAAAAGTATTTGAACTAGATTCCAAGGAAGCATCAAGAGTTATCGTTGAAAAATTAAAAGAAAATTATATTTTATCCTAGAAGGAGGACAACTTTGGAAAATACAAATCAAAAAGGTGTACTCATCTACATCGAACAAAGAGAACTAGAAATTCAAAAAGTGTCATTAGAACTACTTGGCATTGGTAAAACACTTGCCGATAAATTAAACACAAAATTATATGCTGCTATCATCGGTAAGAACGTGATTTCTTTAGCAAAAGAGATAGTTTATTACGGAGCTGACAAAGTGTATGTTGTTGATAATCCCATCCTTGAACACTATGTTAATGAACCTTATGCAAAAGCATTAACAAACGTTATTACCTTAGTAAATCCAGAAATTGTTTTGGTTGGCGCAACTACTTTAGGCAGAGATTTAGCACCGCGTGTATCTTCAAGAATTCATACTGGCTTAACTGCTGATTGTACAAGTTTAGATATTGAAGAAGAAACAAACCAATTATTAATGACTAGACCTGCATTTGGTGGAAACCTGATGGCAACAATTATTTGTCCAAATCATCGCCCACAAATGTCTACAGTCAGACCTGGAGTCATGATTCAACCGAAAAGAGATGAATCATATTTGGGTGAAATTATCATTATGGATGTCAAATTTACACCAACTGATATGAATGTTGAAGTCTTATCGGATGTGAAAGAAAAGACAAAGAAAATCCATATTGAAGATGCTAACGTTTTAATTTCTGCAGGTCGCGGAATCGGTTCTAAAGAACACATGTCGACAATATATCAACTTGCTGACTTATTAAAAGGCGAAGTATCTGGAACAAGAGCAATCATTGAAAATGGTTGGTTAGATAAAGACCGACAGGTTGGCCAAACTGGTAAAACCGTTCGTCCAGACTTATATTTTGCATGTGGTATTTCTGGAGCAATTCAACATATCAGTGGAATGGAAGAATCAGGCCTTATCATCGCTATTAATAAGAATCCACAGGCTGCAATCTTTGAGGTATCAGATTTAGGAATTGTGGGAGATGTATCCAAAATATTACCACTTGTGATTAAAGAATTAGAAGAACTAAAATGTTGTTCAGAAAATAGAAAATAATCCATAAAAAAAACACCTTGTTATGAAAATTTAACAAGGTGTTTTAAATTACTATTTTTTTATAAATGCTAGTAAATCATTAAAGACAACATCGTGATCAAGCTCATTCAGAATTTCGTGACGATCATTTATATATAATTTATATTCAATGTTCTTATACCCGAGACGTTTCATTAACTCATATAAAACTTTTACCTGGACACCATAATTTGATAAAGGATCCTTTTCACCAGAGACAAATAATATTGGCATATCTAAATTTCCTTTTTTCAAATTCTTCTTTTTATTTATAAAACTAATCCACTTAAACAGGTCTTGGTTGGCTTTAACCGTAAAAGGTTGTCCACACATTTGAGAATGATGATAATATTGTTGGATGGTCTCATCTTTGGTCAACCAAGCTTCTTGAAAATCGCCAATGATGCCATCTTTTTGCATTTTATGAGGATTTGCATCAATTGCCATATTTTGAACAAAAGGTGATACATATTTAGGGCCTTTGAATAAAGAAATCGTTCCAGTTAATAAAATTCCAAAAGTACTTAATGATGCAGGAACAATTGTTGTTCCAGAAATAATTGCTTTTTTGTAAAAATTTGGAAAATCTAAAATCAATTTTCTTGCTAAAAAAGAGCCCATACTATGTCCGAATAGAAAAATATCAAGATTAGGGTAATTTACTTGAATATAATCTTTAACTAAGGTTAATGATTCATATGCAACTAAATCTCCCATTTTGTCAGCAAAATGTACATAAGAATTCGTTGTTGTTGATAAGCCATGACCTAATATATCACAGCCAATAACAAGATATCCATTTGTATTTAAAAATTCAGCAAATACACCATATCTAGCAAAATGCTCGCTAGCTCCATGAATGATTTGAACGACACCTTTGGGTTTTTTGGTGGGTTCATAAATATAAACGTGAATCGGATTATTTAATGAATCGTTTAAAACAACTTTAAGCATTATTCCACTTCCTTTTTATGAATTGATAATTTAATTATACCATTTTACATTTTAATTTAAAATAACATTTGATATAATAAATATAGAGGTGCAGACTATGGAAAAATATATACTATCGATTGATCAAGGAACAACTTCTTCAAGAGCGTTATTATTTAATAAATTAGGCAAAATCGTGGCTTCAAGCCAGCACGAATTTAATCAATATTTTCCGGAACCAGGCTTTGTTTTGCATGATCCGATTGAAATTTGGGAATCGGTTACTATGTGCATTTCTGAAACATTAATGAAAGCAAAAATTAACTTATCACAAATTTCTGGAATCGGCATTACCAATCAACGTGAAACAGCAGTTGTTTGGAACAAAACAACAGGAAAACCAGTTTATCAAGCGATTGTTTGGCAAAGCAAACAAACGAGTAAAATTTGTGAAGACTTAAAAGAAAAAGGCTATGAAACTATATTTCGAACAAAAACAGGACTCCTGTTAGATCCATATTTTTCTGGAACGAAGATCAAGTGGATTCTTGATAACATAAAAGGAGCAAAAGAACAAGCTCAAAAAGGAGAATTGTTATTTGGAACAGTTGATACTTGGCTTGTTTGGAATTTAACAAATGGTAAAACACATGTGACAGATTATTCCAATGCTTCTAGAACGCTTATCTACAATATATTTGATCTTAAATGGGATAGTGAGTTATGCACTATCTTAGATATTCCAATGTCGATGTTACCAACTGTAAAATCTTCTTCTGAAATCTACGGAGTGACATCAAAAAATGTATTCTTTGGTCATGAAATTCCAATCTCTGGAATAGCTGGTGATCAACAAGCCGCATTGTTTGGCCAAACTTGTTTCAATGTTGGCGATGTTAAAAGCACATATGGAACTGGCTGCTTCATCTTGATGAACACAGGGAAAAATAAACCGACGATTAGTGAAAAAGGACTTTTATCCACGATTGCATGGGGAATCAATGGTGAGATTACTTATGCTTTGGAAGGCTCCATTTTTGTAGCAGGTTCAGCAATCCAATGGTTAAGAGATGGACTAAATATCATTTACAAATCATTTGAATCAGAAACATACGCTAAATCTTGTGAATCAAGTCTTGGCATATACTTTGTCCCTGCGTTTGTTGGACTTGGTACACCTTATTGGGACAAAGATGCAAGAGGTGCTATTTTTGGCCTTACCAGAGGAACGAAAAGAGAACATATTATTAGGGCAACCTTAGAAGCAATTGCGTATCAAACAAAAGATGTAATTCACGTTATGGAATCAGAATCGAAGATCAAATTAAACCGGTTGAGAGTCGATGGCGGAGCTTCTCAAAATGATTTTTTAATGCAATTTCAAAGCGACATTCTAAATACGTATATAGATAAGCCAATTACGAGTGAAACAACTGCTTTAGGAGCCGCATATTTAGCTGGATTAGCTGTTAAATTTTGGACAATCGATGAAATTAAGCAGATGTGGGGAATTGATAAAATGTTCAAACCAATGATTTCTGAAAAGTGCAGAAAAGACTTATACGATGGATGGAAAAAAGCAGTAAAAGCATGCATGATGTTTAAGTAAAAAAAATGTACATTCCAACAAAATAAGTGTATAATTAATTTAGGAACTTGGGGGGAGACTTTATGGAAGACAAATTTAGTGTATTTAATGAAGGTAAGATAAAAGCAGAAAAGCTTACAAAGATTGGAATTGGAGTATTAATTTTTGCAGTAATTCTGTTTATCATCTTGTCGTCGACTATTTCACAAGACGCAACAATGGTTTTGAGCTTCATAGTAGGAATAGTTGGTTTCATCTTTATCGGCATTGGTTCAGTCAAGTTTCGCAAGTTATCGAAGTCTTTTAAATATGATGTATTAGTTAAACTTTTTGAAGAATCACTTCCGGGTACTGTATATAACCCAGATGCAGGTCTTTCTCAAATGGATGTATATGGAACAGAATTTATTAAAACTGCTGATCGTTTTTACACAGAGGATTTAATTACTGGTTCAATTGAAAATGTTGATTTTATCTCTTCAGATGTAAGATTAGAGGAAAGGCATGTAGAACAAACTAAAAATGGCACTAGAGTTTACTACGTTCCTTATTTTATCGGAAGAATATTTAAATTTAACTTTAATAAAGAGTTTGAGGGATATCTTCAAGTTTTAGAATCGGGATCACCGATTTCAAAACATAAATTTGAAAAGGTCAAACTTGAGTCCATTGATTTTAATAAAAAATTTAAAACTTATGCAACAACAGAACTAAGTGCATTTTATGTGCTTACTCCGGATATTATTGAAGCAATTATGCACCTAGAGAAAGCAAACCCAGGAAGAATTGGGTTGTCGTTTACTGGAGAGACATTGTATATTGCAATTAATAATAATAAAGACACATTCGAATTAAAAATGTTTAAACCAATTGATAATTCAATTATCGAGGAATTTAAAAAGGATTTACTAGTTATCAAAGATGTTATTGTCGCTTTGAAACTTAACAATAATTTATTTAAAAAATAGGGAGGATTTTACATGTTAACATTTTTATCTGTTGGAGTTACCGTTTTGCTTGTCGTATTAGGACTTGTACTTGTCATTGTACTTTGGTACATATCAGTAATGAACCGTCTTCGTCAATTAGAACTTAAAGTTCACGAAGCAGAATCTGGAATTGATGTTGCATTGACAAAAAGATTTGATATGCTTACAAAAATGCTTGAAACAACTAAGGGTTATGCAAAGCATGAAGCAGAAACACTAGAAAAAGTAGTAAAATGGCGTTCAGGAATTCCTCAGAATGCTACCGTCAAAGACAAAGAAGAATTCTTATCACAAATGAATCAAGTTGCTTCTGGAATCAACGTTGTTGTAGAACAATATCCTGATTTAAAAGCAAACACTGTTTTTATTGAGCTTCAATCTGCAGTTGTGAACACAGAAGAACATCTTCAAGCAGCAAGACGTTTGTATAACGCCAATGTTACAAGCATCAATACAATTATTGTTACTTTCCCACAAAGTATTGTGGCAAATGCCATCAAAATGGAAAAGAAAGCCTATTTTGAAGCAGAAGAAAAAAAACGTGCAGACGTTGATTTTAAATTTTAATTTTTACGATAACGTTGCAAAATCATTCAATAAGTAAAAAAATATGAACTTTTGAATTTCAAAAGTTCTTTTTTTTATTCATATTTTAAAAAATCTACTACTAAAATACAAAATACATTAAAAAACGTAATTTTCTTTGAAAGTCATTTCTTAGTAAAATAGCATGAAAGGAGTGATATAATGTTAAATCAAGTAGTATTAGTAGGAAGATTAACGAGTGATCCAGAATTAAAGAAATTAGATGGCGATAAATCAGTAACAACCATTAGACTGGCAGTTCAAAGACCATTCAAAAGTGGTGAGACAAATGAATATGAGACAGATTTTATCAACTGTACTTTATGGCAAGGAATTGCTGAAGCGACGGTAGATTATTGCAAAAAAGGTTCAATCGTCGGAGTAAAAGCTAGACTTCAACAAAAAGACTATATAGTAGAAAATAAGAAAATATTTTCTTATCCTGAAGTTATTGTCGAGAAAATATCTTTTATTTCTTCCAATAAAGACTAAGATGCAAAATGCATCTTTTTCTTTTGTAAAAATGAAAAAAATGATATAATCTTACTAAAGGTGATGACATGAAAGTATATCTTGATTTTCTAAAGCATATATTAGAAAAAGGCTCTTTAAAAGAGGACAGGACACATACTGGAACCATTTCTACTTTTGGTTATCAGATGCGTTATGATTTAAGCGACGGATTTCCACTACTAACGACAAAGAAAGTTCATTTAAAGAGTATAATTCATGAATTACTTTGGTTCGTTAACGGCGATACTAATATTCGCTATTTAGTTCAAAATGGAGTACGCATTTGGAATGAATGGCCATTTGAAAAATATCAAAAATCTGTAGATTATCAAAATGAGACAATAGATGAATTTATCGACAAAATAAAAAACGATGAAACCTTTGCAATCAAATATGGCGACTTGGGACCGGTTTATGGTGCCCAGTGGCGTGGTTTTGAAGGAAAACACATTTCAGTTGACCAACTCATGAATGTAATCTCTGATATAAAAAATAACCCTGACAGTAGGCGACTCATTGTCAATGCATGGAATCCACCATTAATCCATAAAATGGCTTTACCGCCTTGTCATATGATGTTTCAATTTTATGTAAATGATTCGACACTGTCTATGCAATTTTATCAAAGAAGTGCGGATGCTTTCATTGGTGTTCCCTTTAATATTGCATCGTATGCATTATTACTATTAATGGTTGCTAAAGTATGCAATTTAAAACCTGGGGAACTCGTTCATACTGTCGGAGATGCTCACATCTACACGAATCATTTAGAACAAGTAAATTTACAATTATCTAGAACGCCTAGAAAACTTCCAACAATGAAAATATTAAGAGAGACATCAAATATACTAGATTTTACATTTGATGATTTTGTCTTAGAAGACTACAATCCATATCCATCAATCAAAGGAAAGGTTGCTGTATAACTATGATAAGTTTAATTTTTGCTACAGATCCTAATTTCTTGATTGGAAAGGATAATGATTTACCTTGGGATTATAAAGAAGATTTAAAATACTTCAAAAGTACGACAAGTGGTAAAACGGTATTAATGGGTTTAGAAACATTTAAATCAATTCATAATCGTTTAGGAAAACCTTTACCCAATCGAAAATCAGTTGTGGCTTCTCTAGACCCCTTTACATATGAAGGTGTACTAGTAATCCATGATTTGTTTGCATATATAAAAGCGCCTCATGATGAAGAAATATTTGTAATTGGTGGTAAAACAATTTATGAACTTTCACTTCCTTATGCAGACAGATTATATATAACTCATATCAAGAAAGTCCATGATGGAAATGTGTATCTAAAGAAAATCGATTTATCAAATTATAAAGTAATCAAATTTGATGAAAGAGAAGACCTGATTTTTGCGGTATACGAAAGGATAGCATAAAATGGTATTACTACTACAATTACTCTTTTCATTCGCTGTAACGGTCGTTTATGCCGTGATATCCCATATATCTTTAAGCGTGGCTAGCGGATTAATCCTTATTGGAATTTTTCTAGCCGCATTTATAGTTTTTATAATTGTTATAGTGCTAATTATTATAATTATTATTTTCGCAACAGAAAAATTAGATAAAAAGAAAATGTATAAACACAATATCTTAAATATTATGGGCGAGTATATATTCAATTTTTTGTTTAGAGTAAAACTCGTTGTTACTGGGAAAGAAAACTTACCTAAGAATAACCGATTTGTAATCTATGCCAACCATATCGAATACACTGACCCAATATATATCAAACAAATTTTTAAAAAAAATCCAGTAGCGTATGTTGGAAAAGAATCACTATTTAAAATCTTTTTAATTAAAAATTTATTAAGTGGGGCAGGATGTATTCCGATTTCTAGAAATGTAGATAGAAGTGCACTGCAATCGATTCTTGAGAGCATAAAAATAGTTAAAAATGGACAGCCAATGGGAGTATTCCCAGAGGGTACCAGAACATACAGTAATGATCTTCTCGATTTTAAACCTGGTGCTTTCAAGGTAGCAGTTAAATCGCAAGCAGATATTGTACCAGTATGTCTATATAACATGCACGGACTTCTAGAAAACAAAAGTTTAAAAAGACATGTTGCTTATATTCATATATTACCGATTATTGAATATGAAGCTTATAAAGAATTTAATACAATTACTATAGCAGAAATGGTTAGAACCAAGATCAATAATCAACTAGATATTTTTAAGGAAAATATTCCTGAAAGCAAAACAAAATAATTATTAATTGGAGAATACATGATTAAACTGATTGCTACTGATCTAGATGGCACACTATTAAATGGATCTGGAAAATTATCTCATCGTACTATTGAAGTGTTTGAGGAACTAAAAAATAAACACTGTTATATTGTCATCGCTTCAGGTAGAACAAGCGAAGAAATTATTGAAATAGTACGTCCATTAGGATTGGTAAACTATGACCGAGCTTTTTTAATAGCTTATAATGGCGTATCTACGGTTAAAACGATTCCCTATCAAATTCTAGATGAATTAATGCTTAAACCAAATCAAACGAAGGAGATTATTGATTTAATTCTTAATAGCAATATGAAAGTTCATATTTTTGCACGTAATAAAATGTATATTTCTCAAAATATTGAGTATATATTAAAGATCAATACTGTTCCAACGTATGAAGTAACTAAAGTTAATATGCCAAAGTATCAAGTGAAAGAAGATATATATAAGGTTTTAGTATACGATGAAGAAAAAAAACTAGATTTATTTAAGGCATCCCTTGACCCATATTGGTTTGCAAAGTATCATATCTTCAAAAGTTCAAGTCAATTACTCGAATTCGTCCATAAACAAGGGTCTAAAGGTGATGCATTAAAAAGAATATGTAATTATCTGGATATTTGCCCATCAGAAGTTTTAGCATTTGGTGATGAAGAAAATGATATCTCCATGATTGAATATGCTGAAGTAGGTGTTGCAATGGCAAATGCGAAGGCCGAAGTTAAAGACAAAGCTAAAATAATAACATTATCCAACGAATTTGATGGTGTAGCAGAAGTAATTAAACACTATGTATTAGATAGAGGAGATGAATAGAATGGCATATGAATTAGAACTTATTCATTGGTTACAAAGTTTTAGAAACACAGTCATGGATTTGTTTTTCCAGTTTTGGACTTTATTTGGAGAAGAGCTAATTATCATTGCAATACTTGGTTTCTTGTACTGGTGTTATGACAAAAAAGTAGGCGAAAAGGTGGGTATTACCGTTTTTGTTTCATTAGTGTTTAATTCCATAATTAAAGTTCTTATAATGAGACCAAGACCATTCGTAGTTGATAGCACAATCACTAATATAAGGCCTTCAACAGCGCCTGGATATGCTTTCCCATCTGGGCATACACAAGGAGCAGCTACGACGTTTGGCAGTTTAGCAATATGGTTAAAAAAGAAATGGGTCACTATCGCTAGCATTGTTATTATCACATTTGTAGCGATAAGTAGAATGTACCTAGGTGCTCACTACTTATCTGATGTAGTTGTTGGCGCATTACTTGGAATAATCATTGCTTATGGATTCTATATCTACTCAAAAAAGCACGAAGATAGTTCTGAAATTTACAAGTTAATTCTTATTGGTAGTATTGTAATCTTTGTTTTAGGGTATATCTATTATTTATTTACAGCAGACGCAACACAGTCAGAAACAAATGCTTTAGTCTTGTATAACAACTTAGAAGGTGTTTCTAAGATGATTGGGGCAATTGTTGGGTTTGTAGTCGGACTTCAATTTGAGCAGAAAATTGTACGTTTCTCAAATCATAAAATTGTATGGAGAAATGGACTACGTTTTATAGGCGGTATTCTTGTTGTTATGGCAGTAAGATTGATTTTAAAAGCAGTATTTGGACTTGTAATTGATCCTGATAATTTAGCAGAAGGGCAATTATTTCAAAGTTCTGTGGCTATATTATTTGATTTTCTAAGGTATTTCGCAATGGTTTTTATAGGAATAGGTATTTACCCATTAGTATTTAAAGAAATGAATATATAGGTGAATATGATGAGAATATATAACAAAACGCTATATAATAAAGATCTTATATTAAAGTACAATAACTATTACTTCATAAATTTCATAATGACTAAGTTTTCGCTTATGGCTTTAATAGTTATGATATTTAGTATTTATCTTCTTACATTAAGGCAATATAAATACGTTATTACATTATTCGCTATCTTATTAGCATACTTAATCTTAATGTACTTAGTTCAGAAAGCAACCACAAATAGGGCAATGAAAAAGAACCCGATTGTAGAGAGCCCCTTTACGCAAGAGTACTTATTTACAGATGAAGAACTAATAATCTCACTTAATAAGAAGATTTTATACACTCATATAACCAAAATCAAGATTACAAAACAGTTCTTTCTTCTTTTTTCATTAGATAAAAGGACATATATCGTTAATAATGATGGTTTTTCTACAAAAGAAGAGGAAAGCCTTGTAAAAGAAAAACTTATACAACTAATTAAGAACCGCAAACATTCAAAGAGAACAAAACAGTTATAACACTGCTTTGTTCTTTTTTTTGATAACATATTGACTTTTTTCACTTGGATAGTTATAATTAAACTAGATGGTCTAAACCACATGGTCTAAGAAGGGGATGCAAAATGAAAATTATCACAGAAGACAAAACATATTTTTTAAAAAGCAATCCACCATTATTTAATGTTACTTTGAATGAGTTTTCTATGAAATCATATGAACTTGCATCATTGAACGACATTATAAAATCGAGCAATATGAATAAGGGGAGCTTTTATTACCGTTTTAAAGACAAAAAGGAGTTATATTTCGCGTTGGTTGATGATTTATATATCCAACAAGTAACATATATTAATGAAAGGCTTATTAACGTATCGTCTCACCTATCATTGCTTCATGTCACAAGACTATTGTTTGATAGTTTGATTTATCTGAATTCAATCGATCCTAGATATCTTTTGTTGAATCAAAACATCGGACATGAGAGTATTATATTAAAAAACGAAATTGTGGTTTCTTGCATTTTGTCTCCTTACCGAAAATTTATCGACTATTTTCAAGATAGTTTTTTAAATGTATCTAGTGCGACTTGTTATAGCAGTTATTTTTTTGACTCACTAATGTTAATATATACCAATTTTGCTACTTTTCTTAATAAACCTGGCTTTGACATAGATGATTTTATGATGTATGCTTCAAAACTAGATACTAATAAACCAAATAATTTCCCCACTACACTACCTACTGAAATCCTAATGAATGTTAAAAATGTTGATTTTTCATATTCTCCCGAAAAAGCAGTTCTAAATAAAATTACATTTGATATACATGTTGGTGAGATTGTTGCCATTATTGGACCGGTAGGTTCAGGAAAGTCTACATTATTTAAGTTATTATCTGGTTTATTATTACAACAACATGGAGAAGTTGAGTATTTTGGTAAAGAGTTACTGACCTCCCTGACTTTTAAAGAAGAAGTTGGTTTTTCTTTTGATAAGCCATGCTTATTTCGAAAAAAAACTGTAACACAAAATTTGAATTATTATAAGAAGATTTATAAACAAGAAATTGATATTAATACTCTTTTAACCGATTTTCATTTTGAGAACTATAAAGATGTCCTCGTAGGAAATTTAAGTTATGATGGCCAAGTTATGGTGAATATTATGAGAACACTTATAAACAAGCCAAAAATCATTATTATTGACCACATGTTTTCCCTGATTAACCAAGACTACATCCAATTAATATTTGAGATGTTATTGAAGTATAAGCAAAATGGAAGTACAATAGTACTTAGTGATTCAAGTATTAGTCCATCGATTAAAATTGCCGACAGGTTTTTATTCCTGAAAAATGGAATGGTCCACTCGGTTTTGACTAAAAACGCGTTAATGGGCAAGTATTCTATCGATAGTGTCATCTTGACATATAAAGAACACGACGTCGTATATAAAAAAATATTTTCATTGCTAGAAATTCGAACAAGTGATTTTCTTCACTTTTTAGAAGATAAAGAAATCGTCAGTTTAGATAGTTTATCATCAAAAATTGACGAAATTTATTCCATAGAAACAGGAGATGATTTAAATGTCTAATTTTAAGTGTTTTTTTGTAAATGATTTAAAAAAATTAGTTGAATATCGTATTTTGCACTTGATTATCATATTAACATTGTTATTTAGTGCAACGATGGCTTTTTTCCCATCTATCAATCCCGCTAATATCGTTTACGTTAGTATATTCATTGTTCCAGTTATTTTGTTCTCAATTTCAATGTATATCGAGAAGGAAGAAAACACACTATTACCCCTTTTATATGCACCATGCAAGACAATTACAATCGTTTTTTCTAAAATAGCCTCAGCGCTTGTTATGTCTTCTATACCACTTTTTGCTTATTCACTAGTTTTTGGATTAATATTAAGAATTGATATCAACTATTTATATTTTGCTTTAGCATATTTTCTCGGAGTGACGCTCCATATAATTATTGGATTAGCACTCTCAATAATTAGTAAATCAAGCAAAATATTATCGACAAACTACATTGTTTATATCATTGTTTTTTCTTTAATACCGATTTTTTATAATAATGGCCTTGTCCCACTGAGTTTTCAATATTATTTAATTATATCTCCCGCATTCTTATCGGGGCTTTTAATCGATAATATCTTGGTAGGTGTAGCCTTTTCATCTGCTTGGTGGATTTTTCTGACTATTATTTTGCAGATTATCTATGTCATTATTTTAACAGCATTCGTGATTTTACCTTATTTTAAGTCCTATTTATTAAGCGTTGATACTCAAGAATTAGTAAAAAGAGGTAAAAAATGAAAAAATACTATATGGGTATTGATGGCGGAAATTCGAAAACACAAATCGTTATTATTGATGAGGCTTTAAATGTGATTTGTGATATTACTGGGAAACCTTCGTCGATTGAATTAATGGATTTAACTACATCAGTTAATATAATCAATGAAACCTATCATTTAAATAACCTAGGTTTACCTATTACTGGCGTTTTTGCTGGAATAGCTGGAGTTATTGCTTCTGACTACGAACAAGAATATGAACGACTATTTAGAAAATTACCATTTATAAAAGATAATGCTTCAATTGTAATTAAAAGCGATCGGTATACTTCACTTTTATCTAAAGACGCTACATTAGAAGGAATTGCATTAATTTTAGGTACTAGTTCTAGTTGTTTTGGATTCCATAATGAAGTTGGTTTTCGTGTAGGTGGCTACCCTTATCAAGAAGGAGATGCAGGTAGTGCATATGACTTAGGAAATCAAGCTCTAAAATATTATGCAAGAGTATTAGACAAAAGAATTCCTGAATCAAATTTCTCAAATGAGATTGCAAATGTTTTGGAAATTAATAACATAACTGATTTGGATAATTATTTTAACCATTTTAATCGTGTTAGTGTCGCAAAGTTAGCACCAATTGTAACAAAATTTGCACCTATAAATCAATATGCTTACCATATCCTTGCGACTGCAGCAGATGAAGTAAAAATGATGGTTGAAGCAGTATATAAAACAATCGGATTTGATGAAACATCGCTAGTATTTAGTGGTGGATTAATCCAAGCTGAAACGATGTATCGTCAACTTGTATTCCAAAACATCAAGAAAGTGAATTCAAATATTCAAATTCATACTCCTTTATATTCACCAGCACAAGGTGCCGCTATTTTTGCTCAAAAAAATCTAAAATAATTTTTGGAGGAAATATGATATTATTCGAAGAGATGCAGAATTTTTTTCATCTGCAAACAAAGACAACTTCTTATATTATAAAAATATTAAATAGTCAACATCTTGGACACGTATATTATGGTGATTTACTTCCAAAGATTGATGATGTTCATACACTTGAAACCGCTTTTGCAATAGAGGTTGGTGGACAAGTAATTTATGATGAGTCAGATAAAGCGTTTAACCTTAATCTTGCGATGCTTGAAATCTCAACCTATGGAAAAGGTGATTTTCGTGACCCAATGCTTCACTTCAGGTTTGAAGATGGGTCGAGAATTTCTGATTTTAAATATAAAAATTATCAAATTTTAAAAGAAAAACCAACATTTAATGAGATGCCAGAAGCATTCGATGATTCATCTCATAAGGCTGAAACGTTGGTTATTACTATGCGTGATAACTTACGTGATGTAGAAGTAGATCTTTATTATTCAGTGTTTTTTGAAGCAGATTGTATTACACGAAGAAGTGTAATACGAAATGGAATACTTAGCGATATTATCGTTGAAAAAGCGGATTCCATGAATATGGATTTTCTTAACAGAAAATATCAGATAATTAGTTTAGATGGAGCTTGGATTCGTGAGCGACATATCACAGAACATACATTAAATTATGGTATTCTAAAAATCGACTCCAAAAAAGGTGTCTCCTCTAGTGATCATAATCCATTTATTGCAATCAAAGAACCTTCCACAAATGAAGAGTTTGGACGTTGTTATGCGTTTGGGTTAATATATAGTGGTAACTTTGAAGCCTCAGTCGAAGTCTCTCCACATGATATTGTCCGAGTTCTGATGGGAATTAATTCTTTTGATTTTTATTACACACTTCCTAAAGGAGAAGCATTTGTCACTCCCGAAGTCGTCTGTACTTTTTCTAAACAAGGATTGACTGTACTTTCTCAACATTTTCATGATCTAGTAAAAAAAAACATTATTTCACCCAAATGGCAAAATAAAGAAAGACCAATAATTATAAATAATTGGGAAGCTACTTATTTTGATTTTACAGAAAAAAAATTGCTTAAACTTGCTAGAGTGGCTAAAAAACTAGGAATTGAACTGTTTGTTTTGGATGATGGCTGGTTTGGAAAAAGAAACGATGATACATCCTCTTTAGGTGACTGGTTTGTCAATCAAAAAAAGCTGCCCTCAGGGCTATTGAATTTTGCCAAGAAAATTAATAAAGTTGGCCTAGATTTTGGTTTATGGGTTGAACCGGAAATGATTAATATTGATAGTGAATTATATAGAATACACCCCGACTGGGTTATAAGTCATCCGGACATAAAACCTAGTTTTGGCCGGAATCAACTAATTCTTGATTTGACTAATTCCAGTGTTCAAGACTATTTAATTGAAACACTAACAACACTTTTTAAAAGCGCGCCGATTACATATATAAAATGGGATATGAACAGAAATTTTTCTGATGTTTATTCGCGGTTTTTACTCGCTCAAAATCAAGGAGCTTTTTTTCATCTTTACACATTAGGTCTATATAAAGTATTATCAAAGTTAACATCTGATTTTCCTGATATTTTGTTTGAGTCTTGCTCGAGTGGGGGAAATCGATTTGACCTTGGTATGCTATATTATATGCCTCAAACTTGGACTTCAGATAATACAGATGGTATTGAAAGACTATTTATTCAATATGGGACAAGCTATGCTTACCCGCCATCGACAATGGGAGCTCACGTCAGTCAAATTCCAAACCAACAGACATTAAGACAGACTCCACTTGAAACAAGGTTTAATACAGCAATTTTTGGCCTTCTAGGCTACGAAATGGATTTAACAACTTCTACACCCTTTGAAAAGAAAGTGATTAAAAAACAAGTAACTTTCTATAAGCAACATCGAGCTTTACTTCAATTTGGAAAATTTTACCGATCAATCAGCCCTTTTCAGTCTAATCTGTGCCTATGGTATTCGGTTTCAGAAGACTTAAGAGAAGCAATTGTTGGTATATATAAAATAAAAGAAGAACCAAATTCAAAACTTGAAAAAATAACGATTGATGGACTAAATCCATTAAAAAATTATCAAGTTGAAAATAGAACCCAGTATTTTAATTTACAGATGTTTGGACATTTAGTCCATCATGCATTACCCATTAACTTAAATTCAAATGGAATATTATTTCACTTATTACAAAATCGCTATCTAATGAAAGCTGAAACCGAGAATATCGAGTTAACTGGACAAATGTTATCAGCAAATGGTTTTGTACCAAAACAGAATTTTATCGGGAGTGGATACAACGAATCAGTTCGTTTAATGGGAGATTTTGGTTCTAGGATCTACTACATATCAAAATTGAAGGAGAATTCGAATGAGAAAAACCATCAGTCTTAACTTTGATTGGCATTTTGTGCCCTCTTTTTCTGAAAATTTTATTATAGAGAAGGATATTTTACCTGATTCAAAAAAGGTAGAAATTCCTCATACTGTCAAAGAGTTACCTCTTCATCATTTTGATGAGTCTGAATACCAGATAGAAAGTACGTATCAACTCCATTTTTCTGTCGATGAAAGTGAAAAAGGAAACAATCTCTTCTTACGTTTTGGCGGAGTTATGACGACTGCAAAAGTTTATTTAAATCAATTTTTATTAGGATTTCATGAAGGTGGATACACGCCTTTTTCTTATGATGTTACAAACAAAGTTCTTTTCAACACAGATAACATCTTACTTGTAAAAGTAGATTCAAATGAAATTAAAGATATACCACCATTTGGAAATGTCGTTGATTACTTAGGATATGGTGGTATTTATCGAGAGGTCTGGATTGATGTTTTGCCAAAAACTTACATTGAAAAATGTATTATCAAAACGAGAGAGTCTGTGACTTTAGTAGAAAATGAGATGAATCTTGATTACACATTAAAAATTAATCACCCTATTGATAATTCGTTTGAATTAACTGTCACATTATATGATGGATTAACCCCTGTTTTCATTGAAAAAACTGATGAAAAATCGACTGATTTATTATTACATTCTTTCTTATATGATAATGTTATCAGATGGTCTATTGATAACCCAAAACTATACCGATTCGAGGCGACTATAAAGCAGAACAATCATATAATTGATACAATAAGTGAGCGTTTTGGTTTTAGAGATGCAAAGTTTTCGTCTGAAGGATTCGCTTTAAATAACAAAAAAGTGAAGTTAATTGGCCTAAATCGCCACCAAAGTTACCCATATGTCGGTTATGCAATGCCAAAAAGAATGCAGGAAAAAGATGCCGATATCTTAAAATATGAATGTGGATGTAATATTGTTAGATGCTCGCATTATATGCAAAGTGATCACTTCATTAATCGGTGTGATGAGATTGGTTTGCTTGTGTTCGAAGAAATTCCAGGATGGCAATACATTGGAAACGAACATTTTAAGGAATTGTCTCTTCAAAATTTGGAAGTTATGATTTTACATCATATTAATCATCCTTCAATCATTTTATGGGGAACAAGAATCAATGAATCTTCAGATGATCATGACTTTTATACTTTATTAAGCGAAAGAGCATTTGAGCTAGACGATTCAAGGCAAATCGGAGGCGTAAGAAACTTAAAAAACTCTGAATTGTTAGAAGACGTATATACCTATAATGATTTTTCTCATATTGGTAATAATCCAGGGTTAGAAAACCCAAGAAAAGTAAGCCACGCCGTCGTTCCTTATTTAGTCAGCGAACATAATGGTCATATATTTCCGACAAAAAAATTTGATCCAGAAAGTAAACGAACCGAACAAGCTTTAAG
>JAQUZN010000173.1 GCA_028691315.1 Candidatus Izemoplasmatales bacterium
GCTTAAAGAATTATATGAAAACGGGATAAGGGAGATTAAATTATGAAAAATCATAAATGGTTATTTACACCTTGGTTCTCTTCTAACTCACAACACTATGAGAACCTTCTTGAAAAGATGGCTTTTTTTGGATGGATTCCCACAAATACTATACTCGGTTTTATGTTCACAAGGTTTTCCAAACAAGATCCTGCAAAAATTAGATACTGCATTGATTTTCACTATAAGCGTGATGCCGACTATAATACACTCATGACCGATGATGGTTGGCATCTTTTTAAATCTAGGAACGGCTGGTTTTTATGGGAAAAATCATATGAGACTACAAGACCATCTATCTTTACAGATAAACAATCACTTATCGATATGAATAATAGAGTACTAATTTTTGTTGGATTTATCCTCACTACACAAATTCCAATCTATCTTATATATGCAAAGAAGCTTTTTAATCAGATATCACTAGTGTGGAATATTCTAACATTCGCCTACCTATTTTGCATTTCTTTGGTGATTATACTGGGAACTATCATTCTTTTTGAAAATGCAAAATTAAGAAAAGACTTGATTAAGAAATAGAAATGTTTAGTAACAATGCCTAATTAAATAACATAAAAAAGTTTAGTTCAAAATCGAACTAAACTTTTTTATGTTATGAAAACTAAATACAAGAATACTTTATCAAAAATTTCTTCTCATATTTTGATTCTTTTGTCTTGGATTTGATTTTACAAAATTACCCATCTTTTCATCTTGAGATAATACAGCTGTCAGATAGGAAGAATTCCGATTGATTTTATAGAATATAGCAATCAATTGATTAAAGACAAACATTAAAATTAAATAATAAAGCACTTGAACAAGGTAATTTTGCCAGGGACTACTAAACACTTGTAAGAACTCTGGTTTAATTAAATAATATATGAATGTTGTGTTTTTTATGCTATCAATATAAAAAATCGACGCATGACCAAGAATTGCTAGCATTACAACGTAAATATCAAATTTTTTTGATTTGTTAAACTCGTTCTGCATCAATAGAAATACTCCGCCAACAAGTAAGATTCCATGACATATAACTGAAATAATATGTTTCTCAATATCGTAGTGTAGTAACGAAACACTACCAAACAGCGAGTAAAAAAGAAAGAACCCTATACCGCTTATGATCGCGAAAAACGTTGCCACATGAAGATATTTCTTAACGTTAAATAGTAAAGTAATAGAAAACATAAAATAGGTGATTGTAGAAATTTCAATTGGATAAGAGAACTCGCCTTTCACATTCACCAAAGTAAATTCAATAGTCTTAAAAACCAAAAGAAATAAAGCCGCAATTTTAAGATATGTCATAGCGTGAGTGGATTTGAGAAGTGACGTTATTGCAAGTATGCATATTAATAATCCGATTATACTGATAATATTTGTCATACCTTAATTTCCTCTACCAAACCTGTTAGCCAAGTTGACTGAGCCTTTGCCCATCTTTTATAAAGATACTTTGTTGTAAAACTGATTGGTAGTAAGTAATTCAAGCTACTCGCTAACTTATTAAATATACCAGGGATGTATTTTGTTTTTCCTTTTAAAACATAGTCAATACTATGAGTCACAACTCTCTCCATATTGCATGTCGTGATTGCGCCAAAGAATCCTTGACCATTGATTGCATGCATGACTTCGCAAGTTGTCGCAAGACCCCCCGGGCAAACCGCTAAAACATTCACATGTTTTGATTTAAGTTCCTCTCCGATTGCTCTTGAGAAATCAAGAAGAAATCTTTTCGAAGCTGCATATGTTGCCTTTAAAGGAATTGGTTGTTCTGCAGCTAGGCTAGAAATATTGATTATATAAAATCGTTTTGAAAATTCTTTCGAAGATAAAATCTTATGTGTGACCCTTAAAGTACCAAGTATATTTAAATTAATCACATTTTGAATTTCGGAAAAACTTCGGTCAAGAAATCCACCCTCAAAATCAATTCCCGCAACATTTAGTAACATATCTACTTCAAACTGTTGTTCTTTTAGATAATCCATCAACTTATTTACACTGTTATCATTTGTTAGATCACATGGATAAGTAAGTATGTTTTTTCTATAACGATTGTAGATACCTTCTTTCATTGTAATAAGACCATTATTATTAATATCGGTCGCACAAACCTCGTAACTTCTTTTTATACATTCGTTAATATATGTTCTGCCAAGTCCTCCAGCCGCTCCGGTTATTAAAACTTTCATGAGAAATCACCAAATTTTATATTACATAACTGTTCAGACAAAACAAAAAAACGAAATGAATTTTTAAAATTAACCTCAGAACTGTAATACGCTGGTTTGGAATTATGATAATACAAATCAATTGGTGAAGGCATTTCTTCTAATAAGTAAAGATAAGTCTTAGCCGGAACCTCAGGAGAAAGGCCAAATCTTTTTCTAATATTCCAGACAAACTTAACTAAACCGCCTGTATTTTTTAAACCAATATTTGTATTCACTAATCCTGGATCAATACCATACGCTTTTATACCAAGTGCTTTGTACCGGTTATTTAGTTCATAGGAAAATAACATATTTGCCAGTTTGGATTGTTTATAAACAAGTAAGGGATGGTAATGTTTTTCAAACATAATATCATTCCAGCGGATTTTAGTATTCATATGCGATTTACTGGATGTAATTAGAATTTTTCCTTTTGCCTTAATAATACAATCAAGCAAAAAGTGTGTTAAATAAAATCCAGCCAAATGATTAAGTGCAAACTGTTGTTCATACCCCTGAGAGTTTGTCGAATACCAATTTCTAACACAACCAGCATTATTAATAAGCGCGTCAAGAAGACCACTGTTTATCTCTTGTAAGTATTTTTTAATTTCAAGCCCAACACGCTTCACTTCAGTTAGTTCCATCAAGTCGGCTTTTAAAAAAATTAAATACTCCTTTGAAACGTACTCACTAAGTTCATTTGTTACAATATCAATTTTGTTTTGATCTCTTCCAATTCCGATAACTTTGAACCCTTTTTTAAGACTTTGCTTCAATACTGAAAGTCCGATTCCTGATGTAGCACCAGTAATTACTATTGTTTTCATTTATAATCCTCCGTATTTAACTAAACATTGTTTACTACTATACATTGTATAGATGTTGGGTAAAAATTTTTGTATACTGTAATATCTACAATATACAAAAGTTGTTTTTTTTATATAAACCATTCCCAAACGTGCCAGAAACCACCGGAATTGGCAATTATTGCGCTTACTATATAGCCTATTATAAATGCTCCCACAAATATAATTATGCCAATCATGTTTAGTAATTTTAAACGAGATTGGTTTTTCTTTGCAAGTTTTGGATGCTTTGATAGAGATGGATATATATTATTGTTAAGTATATTCTTATGCCATCTAAAATATGCTTTTTGCCACTGCTTAACATAAAGATATAGATAAATAGTTCCAATTCCCGAAACAACAGATAATCCAAAGAATGAAATTCCGAAGATCAAAGAACTCACATATGGCATCGATGGAATTAACGAGGCAATGTTACCATTTACAACTAACAATGCACCAAGAGCGAGTGAAGTAATGGCAAATACACCTAAAACAAATACGGAAGCCCACATAATGAGAAACATAAAGAATACAAAAAAGTCAGAAATGACTAAGCCGATTTTTACTACTAGACTTCCAGATTGTTTTGCTGGCTTTGCTTGATTTGCGTAATCTCTAGCAATATCAACTGGATTTCCGATTTTTTTTACGACTTCTTCTTCGGTTTTGCCTTCGTCAATTTTATAAGCAAAATGCTCTTCAAATT
>JAQUZN010000174.1 GCA_028691315.1 Candidatus Izemoplasmatales bacterium
CTCCAGTAAATTCAACTTTGAGCCATTTTAAAATTAAAATATTCAAGATAATTGTTACAAGCACATTAAATAAAGTCGCAGCCAAACCTCCAATATATAAGTAATCTGATAAAAGAACAGACGAGGACGTCAATATCTGATGATACCCATATAGCATAGAAGGAATCGGCTCGAGCGAAAAAACCGCAAGAAAAGAAATAAGAAAAATGATAATAATAGCGTATTTTCGTTTGAATATTTGCAAGAATTGTGTCATGGTTCATGTCCTTTCAAAAAAAGTGATTTTGGAAGAGATATAAAGGATGGCTGATGCAAGTAATCTCTATTTAGTTGTATGCTACATTTGTATTATATAATAATTATTTGTTTCAGTAAACATGAAATCAAAAAAAAGATAAATCATAATATACTTCTTTATTCATTACTATTGTAAGCTTCTTTCAATATACTAATTCGATTGAGTAATAAATTTTTAACAAACTCTGTTTTAAAGAATATGTCTGCCCCATGAAAAGAGCCTCTAACTAGATTACACTGAACTTGAACCTGGCTATTTTCTAAGATTTTAGCATATTCCAAAGCCTCATCACGTAAGCAATCAAACTCCTGAGGTTCAATATATAGAGGAGGAAGACCCAAATACGATTCCATTGTTAATAAACTAGTGTAATCTGGTTTACTTCTTTTTGTAGTTACATAGTACTTCCACATTTGCTTTGTTAGGTTAGAATTCCATACCGGTGTATCATCAAACTCTTCCATTGAAGCA
Source organism: Candidatus Izemoplasmatales bacterium (assembly GCA_028691315.1). Taxonomy (GTDB): domain Bacteria; phylum Bacillota_I; class Bacilli_A; order Izemoplasmatales; family Hujiaoplasmataceae; genus JAHIVB01. The sequence continues at coordinate 770 of JAQUZN010000174.1, forward strand.
GTAATAATTTTAGAATCAATCACAGGATAGATAAGCATTTGAAAAAGAATCTTGGGACCTTTTCGGTCTCTTGTCATATACGGAAGTGTAGCAGCTATCATTCCTCCTGCACTATCACCTGTAACAGCTATTTTTTTTCGATCAATCCCTAAAACTTCAGCATGTTCATTCACCCATAACAAAGCCTGGTAAGCATCTTCAATCGCATACGGAAAAGGATATTTAGGCGCAAGTCTATAATCAATGTAAATGACCGTTGTATTCGCATTTTTAGCATAAAATTTTGCAATGTGATATGAATTAGCCATACCTTTAAGAAAAAAACCACCTCCATGAAATAATAATAATGCAGGAGTAGCTTTGTTCACATTCTTTCTAGAAAACACTGTAAGCAGTATTTTCCCACTTAAATACCCTTTAATTTTAAATTTTTTTGTATTCAGTTTAGAATCATAAATTGCGAAAAGACTAACAAATAGTGAAAAGAAATTAACAACTGCAATTAAAACAGGCGTAAACTTTAATTTTCCAAAAGACACCATTTTTACTTTACTTGCTAAATCAGGGTGTACTTGATATTTATATTCCATTTCTTATACTCCAATTTCCATAATATGAAGAACTATTTTTTTTCTTTTATCGCATCAAGAACTTTGATAAATGCACCACATATAGCGCCTAAAAAAGATAAGGCAACAAATAGTAATAGCATACTATTTCCAGAAGCGATAGATCCCCATAATGCAAGAAATCCAAAAATAGTAATCATATGTATAAATATACTGTTGCTAACTAACTTTCTTAACTTCATTTTTATTTTGCTCCTCTTGGTTATAAGCGTTTATTCGTAGTTTATGAATATATTCGCTTGCAATAACAAACATTGTCGGCATTTTGACATCTTTAAATACAAATTGGTATATTTGGTATCCTTCATAAATTTGTACATTCCTACCTAAATCCGATGGCAGTGTTGGAATGTTTTTAGGATCAAAAGAAATAGTTGTTTTAACACCATCAATCATTCCATGAAATGTATATGCCGTTTTTGTTAATGTCAAGTGACCTTCTCCAACATCTTCCACTTTACTATTTCTGTAACTTTCAAGTCTAACGTCAGACTCAATACAAAAATTTTCACTAGAATCAATCTTTTCTTTCATCGTATTTACTTGTCTATAATATAAGTCGTCTAATCTAGATCCTGATATTTTACCATATTCATCATAAACGAATATTGATTTGCATTTTGGACATTGTAAATGTTTATGACTTGAAGTAATCCCTTCATAACCACATGAAGGACACTGATAAATGACGCTTTCTAAATTTGTTATCTCATTTACTTTATATTTATACAAAAGAGTTTGATTGAATTCAGATACATTAAAAGTTAATTCTTTTACAATCAAATCATATATATCTCGTTCATTCATTGTAAGTAGTGAATTTTTTGATATGATTAATTTCATTGTCGTTTCAATTCTGCCTTTAAATGTCTTCTTTGACCAAGGTGGATTCACTAAGTATGCATTATGGTGTTTTACCAAATATATATCTACTTTCGCCTTTCTTAATAATTTGGCAATAGAAAAAGAGAGTTCTTGAGTAACTCCAATCGGTGAAATTTGTCCTTCGGGAAAGATGGATACAATACCATCTAGTTTCAATATACGAAAAATGTTTAGCGTGGAAACAGGATCACTTTGAAATAAACATTTTGGAAATGCCCTAACTAATCTTAAGAAAGAACCTAAAACTGGTTCATAAAACATTTTACTTGCAGCCATATAGTTAATTCTACTTGGATATATCGCCGCAGTTGTATAAATAAAGTCATAAAAAGACGTATGATTAGATAATACAATTGCCGGACCTTTAATGCGTATTTTGGAAATAAACCTCTGGCCTTTGAGAAACGCATATATCTTTACCAAAAAGCCAAGAACAGCAAAAAGCAGCCAATTCGGACGCTTCATACTTTATAAAGAAGCTAGCAATTCGTCTTGGTTTTGTAAGTCGTCACGAATAGCTATGGCAATTTCTTTTTGTTTATTTGAATCAATCTTATATTTTAACGATATCAGAATACCAATTCCCATAAATATAATTGGTGCAACCGCCATAATAATTCTTATCGTAAGCATTGCACTATCTGGCTGACTGACAATTGTCGGTTGTGTCAAATCTTGAGACTGAAATCCAGCAAATCCTATAATAGCCATAACAAGTGCCAGTCCAACCGCTTGCGCAACTTTATTAACGAAATTAGTAAATCCACTCATTTGCCCATCCAGGCGATCTTTAAACTTAAGCTGTCCAGCATCGACAACATCACCATACATTGTATGGGGCACAAGCCCTGGTCCACTAATGCCCAGTCCCATCAGTGCCGCTACAACATATATTACCACAGGACTCACATTAGACGGAATAAATATCAATGAAGTAGCAGTAACCATCCACATAATAGCGCCGAAACGATACGCAAAGGTTTTTCCTTTTTTAGAGATCATGTGTAGATAAATAGGTAATGCAATGATTTGCATCGAAAACATAAGTGCTGCTGAAATTAGGCCAACCATCGATGAACCACCACTTGCAGTCAAATCCTTTGTTATATAAAAATCGACATAGAAGAAAAATAATCCACTCATAATTGCCATCGACATTTGTAGAACTAAAAACATACCTAGGTATTGTCTAAACGGGCGAAGTTTTAATGGCTTAGCCATTTCTTTAATTGATAGTTTTGTTGATACAATCGGAGTTGATATTTCTTCTTTTGCAAATAAGCCAGTAAATAAAACACTTAATCCAAATAATAATCCAAAAGATAAGCTCATCACTTGATACCCAATTTTGGAGTCACTAAACATTCCAACAATCATTCCAGGTACAGAAACACATAAAATGGACGCGAATATACTAAATCCAAGTCTATAAGAATTAAACGATGCTCTTTGTTGATAATCACTAGAAATTTCACTAGAAAGCGAATAATATGGAATCATAATACTTGTTTGAATCGTTGTAAATAAAAGATATG
>JAQUZN010000175.1 GCA_028691315.1 Candidatus Izemoplasmatales bacterium
TGCAAGATCCTTTGTTAGAAGAACTATTTATTGAACCACGTGAGATTACTATTTCTTTGACTGATGATTATTTTCTAAGCATTGTTTCCGCGATTGTTGGTCAGCAACTTTCTGGAAAAGTTGCCGAAGTTATCTATCGCCGTGTAAATACATTGTTTGAAGAAAACATCACCGCTAGTAAACTCGCAAATGCATCTTTTGATGATTTAAGAGCCTGTGGGTTGTCTGGCAGAAAAATCGAATATCTACAGTCTTTAGCAAATCATATGATAAAAGGTGAACTTGATTTTTCTCATATTGATGAAATGAGTAATCAAGACATCATCGATATGCTTGTTAAAATTAAAGGAATTGGTCCATGGACAGCTGAGATGTTTTTACTGTTTTCAATTGGTAGAGAAAATGTATTTTCTGTTTTGGACTTAGGTCTTCGAAATGGATTAATCAAACTATATAAGCAAGAACTATCTCCTGAAGAAATGCTAGAGATTAGTGAAAAATGGAATCCATATAAGTCCGTTGTGAGTCATTATCTATGGCGATATGTCGCTAAAAAATAAATACAGGATAAAAAGTTGATAAATTTTTATCAACTTTTTTTTATATCGGATTTTTCTCCTTTGAAGTAGTATTGACTGTCTTTATAATATGTGTTACCATCTTTTTGTAACTTTAGATTTTAAGGAGTGATTTTATGAAATATGGGATTTTTGTTTATTCAGAATCTGGTCATACATTAAGTGTAGTTAAATTACTTAAAAAAGAACTTGAAGGTTTGGGCAATGAAGTGAAAGTAATTACACTTGAAGCTTGTAATCCCAAATCCGATAAACGATTAAAATATGTGCCTGATGCAGCTGGATATGATCATATCATTTTTGCCAGTCCTGTTCAGGGTTTTTCTCTATCGCAAACAATGTTTGAATTCTTAACCAAAGTGAAAATGCCAAAGCAACAACTCGTTTCACTACTAATTACTCAGCATTTGAAAAAAGCTTGGCTTGGTGGGACTAGATCATTAAATCAAATGAAAAAACTGCTCCTAGCTCATGAAGCAAAACTTATGAATGAATATGATGTTCACTGGTCAAGCAAAGAACGTGAAGAACAAATTCAAGAAGCTTTAAAGGTGCTTAGTTCGTGAAAACATGGGTGAAAGCTGTCATTATAATTTTCGCAATCCTGATTGTCTTGATTATCGCAGGTAGTATTGCATTTAACAAGATTAATAGTAACCTCGAAAATCTAGTGTTAATTCAAATTGATGATGTAGATTTAGGCACGGTAGAAGATGGCCTATATATGGGATCCTATTCAGTGTTCCCTGTTTCTGTAGATGTAGAGGTTGAAGTCTCTAATCACGTTATAACTTCGATTCTAATCACTAAACATGATAATGGACAAGGAACGCCTGCCGAAGTCATTATTGACGACGTGATTTTAGCACAGTCAATAGATGTGGATTCAATTAGCGGGGCTACTTATAGTTCAAAGGTTAAATTACTGGCAATAAAAGATGCATTGTCAAATATCGGATGATAATATTTGATAAACAGGCTAATTTAGTACAAAACGTACAAATACTACACATATTTCACTACTATTGTGGTATAATAGATACAGATAAAGACTAAAATGCTTTCAATGAGATGATATTTCAAGGCAAAACTAGAATATCGTTTTCAATAAAGCATTTTCTTTTTTGAAAAAAAATATTAAAGGAGCAACACATTTGATGACATTTAATGATTTAAATTTAATAGAACCGATTTTGAGGGCTATTGAAAAAGAAGGTTACACAGAACCAACTCCAATCCAAGAAGAAGCCATTCCGGTCTTATTGGATGGAAAAGACGTATTAGGAAGTGCGCAAACTGGAACAGGTAAGACGGCAGCATTTGCGATTCCCATCTTACAAGTTTTAAATAAACAAGGACAAACTCAAAACAGGAAAAAAATTCAATCTCTGATTTTAACGCCAACGAGAGAACTAGCAATGCAAATCAAAGAGAGCTTTAGAGCTTATGGCCAGTTTCTTAGTTTAAAAACAGTGGTTATTTTTGGTGGCGTATCTCAAAAATCACAAGTTCAAGCGATGGCTAGAGGTGTCGATATTTTAGTTGCGACTCCAGGTAGATTGCTTGATTTAATAAATCAAAAAATTATCGACATCTCTCAAGTAAAGTTTTTAGTTCTTGATGAAGCTGATAGAATGTTAGATATGGGATTTATTAAAGATGTCCAAAAAATAATTGCGTTTGTCCCAAAAGAAAGACAAACGATGTTATTTTCTGCGACAATGCCTGCTGATATTCAAAAACTAGCAAATGCAGTTTTAAGAAACCCAGTAAGAATTGCAATAACCCCTGTTGAAACAACGGTAGAAGCAATTACACAAAGCCTATATTATGTTTCACGTAAAAATAAAACAAATTTATTATTAAAAATATTAGAAAATAAAAACTATACATCGGTACTTGTCTTTTCAAGAACGAAACATGGAGCCAATAAAATTGCCAAGGACTTAAGAATAGCACATATTCCAACCCTTGAAATCCATGGAAATAAATCACAAGGCGCAAGAACTGAAGCCTTATATCAGTTTAAGAGTAATCAAGTCCGCGTTTTAGTCGCGACAGATATCGCCGCTAGAGGCTTGGATATTGAAGGGTTATCTTTAGTTGTTCAATATGATTTACCAGATGTTCCTGAAACTTATATCCATAGAATCGGAAGAACCGGTAGAGCCGGTCTTGATGGAATTGCGATTGCCTTTTGTCAACAAGAAGAATTTAGTCTGTTAAAGGCAATTCACAAACATTTGAAGATGCAAATTCCACTTGTCACAGACCAACCATATCACGATGCCATTGTTGGCCTTGATATGCCAAGTTCTGTGTCAAAAGCACCTGTTCAAAAACCGAAGAATTTTTCGAAATTTGATACTAGAAACAAATCAAAACATGAGTATCACTCTTCAAAAACTAATCGTTTCAACTAAATAAAATGAATGGCCAGTAAAAATTATTGGTCATTTTTTATATTTTATGATATCATAGTTTTTGAAAATGTATAGGAGTGATTTTATGAACCGGGATATCGTCCGTAATTTTTGGGACAAAATGTCTAACCAAAAGTTTGATGAATTATCTAGTTATTTTAAAGAAGACTGTTTTGTTTACTGGCCAAATACAGGTGAAGTGTTTTCGGTCAAAGAATACATCCATGTAAATAAGATTTATCCAGGAAATTGGAAGATTGAAATTAAGCGTTTAGAAGTATGTAATGAAGTCATCATTTCAGTTGTCAAAATATATAGCGACGAAGAAAACATATCTCTCCATGCGACTTCCTTTTTTACATTTGAAAATCATAAAATCGCAAGGCTCGAAGAATATTTTGGACTCGATGAAGACCCGCCTATATGGAGAAATAATAAAGAAATAAGGTAAAATTAAAAAGCAAAACCAGGGATCGGTTTTGCTTTTTAATTTATGCTAATATTTTTTGAAAACAATTCATATTACTTGAGCATAATTCATCTAACTTAACAAATCCCATTTTTACTAAGTACTTTTCATGTTTTGGATTATTCGTATAAGATAGTAAATTTGTATAACCTTTTTCTAAAAACAAATTCTTTTTTTTCGTAAAAAGATAACTTCCCATTTTAAAGTCTCGGTATTGTGGCACTGCGTAGTCCACATCAATTTTTAAAGTATGATCATCCACTTTTGAACTTACAAACATTCCTGCTGGAACCACGTTTCTTAGAATAAAAAAAGTTAACTCTGAGGAATCAATATTGATGTCTT
>JAQUZN010000029.1:0-10278 GCA_028691315.1 Candidatus Izemoplasmatales bacterium
ACTATATAATCCGCCTGCTTCACTAAAAGTATCGATAAAGGCATTTGCTTGCGCTAATAGCTCAGAATTTCCTTCTGCGACTGCCATTCCAATCGGACTGGACTGGAATGCATCCCATAATACGATAGTATCATTTGGGTTAGCGTTATATCCATCAACAACAGGATTTGCACTCATCAACAATATATCAGATGTTCCTTGCGCAACAGATTCAACTGCTGTTCCTAAATCGGTTGCTTCAATGACTGTCTTTCCATATGATTGAGGAATAGATACACTGACTTGAGAGGCAAGACCTACATAATTTACTTCTTCTATGGCTAGTACTTCTTCAATAGTAGAGTCTTCATTAATTCCATTTTCATTTGCAAAATTTTTATTGACTAAAGAAATAATTTTGAAATAAAAATAAGGATCCGTAAAGTCTACTGATAATTCTCTTTGTTCTGTAATACTCATTGATGCAATTACAATATCGATTTCTCCAGAGTTCAGTGCTGGAATTAGAGAACCGAAATCAGTATTAACGATTTCAACTTCTCTTCCAAGATATACTCCAAATGCTTTAGCGATATCCACAGATATCCCTTCTGGTTCATTTAATTTTGTAACAGTTTCAAAAGGTGGATAACTTAAATCCATTCCAACTCTTAATACATCTCCTTTTGAATTACATGCAGTAAGAGTCATTAATGTTAAAGCAATAGATAGAACAATTAATAGTCTTTTCATTTATTTAATCCCCCTAATATAAAAGAAGAAACTTGAGTTTATTCTTTTAGGAAAAAACATTGGCTTCTCTTCTTGAATTCATTATATAATATCTTGTTCAAAATCCAAACTAAAGTGATAATTTTTTTTGATAAAACTTTGTAATCAAAACTTATTGCGTTTTCAAAAACTTCTAATTGTTTTAACATCTTTCCTGAAACGCTTCATTTTTTTTGAGGATAACTCTGTTACCACAAAAAGATATAAAACTTTCTTATTAAAGTATTTTTACATGTCTATTCTAATTCTGTCCAACTTAGTATAACCTATCCATAATTATGACAATAAAGTATAAAAGAATCTATATTTCTAAATGAACAGCATTTATTAAGTATGCATATAGTAAATGCAATTTAAACCTTCTTAAAATGCTTTCAGAACCTAGTCAGCATCTACAATAAAAGAAGTCGAAACTTGATTAATAGTTTGAATACGCAAAGGTTTCCCATTTTAAATCTGTAAGTATTTAAAAACATATATTTGATTACAATAATTATTTTTGACTCATGATTTTAACAAAAATATCCGCGATTCTTGGATCAAACTGCGTTCCTCTAAACTTGAGAATTTCGTTTAATGCTTCTTCTTTTGTTCTAGATTTCTTATACACGCGTTCTTCAGTCATTGCATCATATGCATCCGCAACCGAAATTACTCTAGAAAATAATGGGATATCTTCTCCAGACATACCTCGAGGATATCCAGTACCATCATATCTCTCATGATGATAGAAAACGTAATTCGCGTATTCACTTAAGTCAGGATATGCCGATAAAATTCGATACCCTTTCTCAGGGTGTAACTTAATCTCATAAAATTCTTCATCTGTTAGCGGTTCATTTTTCGATAAAATATAATCTGGAATACCGATTTTACCAATATCATGAAGCTGCGCTGCTAGTTTCAATTTCGTTATTTTCTCGTCATCAAATTTTAATGCCTCACCAATCATAACGGCATACTTCATTACATTTTGTGAATGTTGTTTCTCAAAATTGAAACTATTATATAATGTATTTAAAAGGCTATCGATAATCGTTCGTTTAATCGATAACGACTCAAATATTTTATGATCATACATTTTTTTCTCTGCTTGGTTAATCATGTGATATATATCTTCGTCACATGTTTTTGCTACATAAGAACCCACTGATGCGGATAATTGAACACTATTTATAAATTTTTCTTTCGACCTAAGCGTGAATGTTTGTTCGTTCATTTTGAGTTCTTCATCACTAGTGTGCTCTAATATAACTAAAAATTCATCTCCACCCCACCTAAAGACTGTTCCATCACGATAAATTTCAACCAACAGGTTCGCTATCTCTTTTAGAATCTGATCACCCGTTAAGTGACTATAAGCATCATTAATCAGCTTCAATCCATTTGCATCTGCCATAACAACACCAACGTCTTTTTTACAAGACGCAAATTGATGAACTACTTCCTCAAAATAACTTCTATTATTTAAGCCAGTTAAATAATCCACATATGACATTTTCTTAATTACAGTATTTTTGTAATTGAATTCTTCACGAATATCAAACATGTTTTGGGAAAAAATAGTTTTTATAATTACGACAACGCCTACTGTTGCCAGTAACATAATCAAATTAAACACGATAATACCTGGTAGTAAAAATGTAAAATATTCATTTTGTTCAAATCTTAAATCCTCGATGATAAATGACCTACCAATATATATGTCCCAGTCTTCAATTCTTGCCATATATCCTGTTTTATATTGATCTAGATCATCAAAATCAAAATAATAATCTACATATATAGAATCCTCTTCCCGTAAAGCATCAACAACTATTTGATGAAGTGACTCTCCAGAATTAGTAAGAGTGCTCCATACGTCCTCACTAGTCCAGTAATCTTTTGGGTAATATATAACACTGCCATCAAAAGCAAAGATATAAATATAATCATCAATACCATAGTTATAAGAAGATATTCGATTAAACAATTCATCTTGAACTTCTTTTATATAGTCATCTTGATATAAACCCATTCCTAAAATTAAGTCTACTTCCTCATTGTAAAAAAGATATGAGGTTTTTTCTATATATTCGCCACCGACTTCTTTATAATAATTATAGGTAATAACGGCATCATTTGTGTCAGAATTTTTAATTGCGTTAATCATCTCAACAATAAAATAACTTCCAGTTATTCCATCTTGCATATTAGTAATATTGGTTCCTTCTAGATTTTTCTCTATACTCATTAAGTAAGAAATTCCATCCAAATCTAAAGAAAAGAACATATAATCATCTTGATATAAATTAAACTGGAATACCGTATCTACATAGATTTCACGTTTTTCATCTAGTGTAGCCGTAACAGGTAACTGACTAACTGCGAAACTTGCGGCAAAATCAAGATTCTGTACTTCATGTTTGATTTCGGCTAGGTATTCTGACTCAATTTGTGCTTTTACAGCATCGACTTCTTCAATTCTAGCATCAACTTCTTGTTTGATTTCCTTTTTTGCAGTGTCATATATTTGCTCATTAAAATAAGTGATATTCTGCTTAACCAAAGAATATTCTCTTACAAGGATTAGTGAAACCATAAACATAGATAAAATAATAAATAATCTTCTCAATAATTTATTACGCTTGTTTATTCTTAGTTGTCTATCCATATTTTTCCCCACAATATGAGACATAAAGCTACTACATTTGACCTTATTATATCATATCGGTACTTAATATAATTTGGGTTCACTATTTTTTTATAGTTTTTTTCATCCATTCAATCGATTTTTTTATTTCTTTGTATTCAAATTTATAAGGATATTTGAAAGATATGGATGTCAAATAAGAAATAAAAAAAGTCACTATTTTCTAAGGTAGTGACTCATCAAAAGTTATATTTAATCAGAACATGTTTGTATTGTTAATATAAAAACAGCTATTCTTTATTAAATTTTCATTAATACGATCAAATCAGTGGCTAGGATATTAAATATTTCTTCTTTATGTAAACCCTCTGACAAAATATGCAATTCATCGTTTCTAAAATACCCAAATGGTATTATTTTTTTGTTAAATGATTTATATGTGGATACAATAAATGACTTCTTGTTTGAAAAAACAAGTGGGAACTTCTCATCATACATTTCAGTTGCTTTTCGAATAATGACTTCTTGATCATCATCATCTTCATTTATTTTGAAAGAAAGTAAATGTTCATAAAATGATCCAGTATCCTCTATTAAAGCTAGTTTGCTAAGTAAAAGCGAAATAATCTTATTCGATATAATTGTGTTATTGATATTAAAGTCTTTAATAATACTATCATTTTTAGGATCAAGTAATTCGACAATAATATTAATATCACTTCTTTGTAATTTGCCTTCTAAATAAATTAAATTCGTAATTACATTTGCATCTAAACTATCGTCTTTTTGATTTTCATCACTTAAAAGAACAATTGTTATTGGATTTGTGGATTTGTTTATCTCTTCTACAAATGATTCAATTTCACTATCTGAAACCCATTTAGAAATAAAATCTGTATTATATAGGTTCTTATACTCGCTAAATGCTAATTGGATAAAATCTAATTTGTTATTTTTACCTAAAATATATACTTCTTTGTTCGTTACTTCTTCGATTTGCAATGTTTTTAAAGGTTTCACTTCGATTTGAATATCCGAAGTTTTGTATTTTGACTTATCGTCAAGAGCTAGAACAAATAAATCATTGTTCTTTCTTGCTAAAGGAATCGCATCAGAATGTTTGGCTAAACAATCATCAAAAGTTGTGTCTTTTAAGAAGTAAACTTCTGCTCCCTCAAAGGAGAATAAAGATAAGTACACGTCTTCCATTAGATTATTAATAATTGTTTGAGCAATTATTTGTCCAAGTCTTCTATCAAAACAAATCGGATGAAGTGTATGAGTCTTTATTGTTTCTACCACTTTAGCCATTGTCTCAATTTTTTCTTTTGTTTCAATTCTTTTTATTTCCGCAACAATTGGTGGTTTATGAGTAAACTCGATTCTTCCGATGTTTAGAATCGTCTTTATGACATTTAAATCGCTTTTAGACATATCTTTAGTTACTTCTTCGTAAGTACCTTTATTCATTATAATAATCGTAATTGCTTCTTCTATGGATATATCTGATAAATCAGAAGAAATTAACGGATCACCATTTTTGACTAAGACGTTTAGTTTCGATAATTCTTTATTGTTTCTGTTCATCTTATTTATAACGTTATAGATTTGTTTTTCGGCATAATCTTTATCGATATCTGCTAAAATCATTAATGTTACATTTTCATCTTCAACATTCAGTAAATCTGCGACTAGTTCAGGCACTTTATTATTCCAGTTTAAGATGACAATATGATTACTAAGGAAAATTTTTCCGGATCCGCTTTTCTTCTTTTGAAAGTATTCTTTGATTGAATTGGTCGCTAACGCAATGATGGTTCCAGTAAATAGCACCATTCCAACAATCAATACAACAACCGCCAAAAATAGAGTGTTTGGATTCTCAATCGTTAAAATTGCATTTGGAGTTAATAACCACTTTAAACTACCGTTCGCAAAAGCATCAATAAAACTAGTATATGTATCGTCAATAAATAACGCGATAACCGCAGCAATACATAAGATAATAATGTTAATTAGTAACATTAACGATATTACAAATAGCATGGGCCGTTTGTATGTCTTAATACTAATAAGGCTTCTTGCCTTTAATAATCTAGCTTTTAATTTTGTAAACAAAGGGATCACTCCTTACATATCATTATTATTATACACTTTTACAATTTCAAATGGAATAAGGAATAATAATAAATCCACTCATAAAATAAAAACTATGGAGGAAAATCCCACCATAGTTAGTTAATTTATATTTTTCTATTATTCAATAGGTATCCATCTACCATACAGCGTTACATCATTTGCTGGCATTAAATTAAATGTATAAGGAGTGGTTAATTCTGAATCTGTAAACCATCCACTAAACGAGTATCCTTCAAGCGTTGGAGTATACTGAGCAATATTTGTATCGTAATCATATGTCTCTTGGTAAATAACCGTGTTAATTGAAGTGATTTCTGATGGAATGATAGTGTTTGTTGTTGTGCCATCTCCCAGTTGACCCCAACCATTCCATCCCCAAATGAAAATTCTACCAATAGAGGTGAAGACCGATGAATTATAGTATGCTAAAGGACTGCTAATAATCTTTTCACCAACGCCTAAGCCAAACTGAGTAGTAACATCAATTGGAATGGTTTTATCTATCATTGTACCATCTCCAAGTATTCCAAAATCATTATATCCCCATGTGAAGAGATGACCAGATGTAGTAAGAACGAATGAATGATATGCGCCCAAGTGGACACTATCAAACTCGTCACTTTCACCTAAATTAAACTGACTAGTGATTTCTGTAGGAATTGTCTTATCTAGATTTGTTCCATCTCCTAGTTGACCATAATAGTTTAATCCCCAAGTGAAGAGTCGGTCAAAAGAAGTGATAGCCGACGAATGATAACCCCCTAAGCAAATACTAACAATTTCTTCGCCTACTTCTAGATTGAACCGATTTGTTATATCTACAGGTAAATTTCTGTCTACCAGTGTTTCGTCGCCTATTTGACCAAAAAAGTTATCCCCCCATGTGAAGAGATGACCAGATATAGTGAGGGCTGAGGAATGAAAATTTCCCAAGGAAACAGTGGAAATTATGTCGCCTTCGGGTAATTCAAACTGGTTTGTTATTTCTGTAGGAATAATTTTATCTATCATAGTTCCATCGCCCAATTCGCCATAAAAATTACGTCCCCAAGTGAATAGCCCTCCAGTTGAAGTAAGGGCTGAGGAATGATAATAACCCATATATATACTGGTAATCTTTTCACCAACACCTAAACTGAACAGACTAGTGATATCGGTTGGAGTCGTTTTGTCAATTGTCGTTCCATCACCGAGTTGACCATAATCATTATTTCCCCAAGTGAAAATGCGACCCGTTGATGTGAGTGCTGAGGAATGGTAGCCACCTAAAGAGATGCTTACTATCTTTTCACCTACTCCTAAATTTAATCGGTTTGTTATGTCTACTGGAACGATACTATTTGTATATTCACCATCCCCGAGTTGACCGTATTCATTATATCCCCAAATAAAAAGACGTCCTGTTGAAGTAAGGGCCGAGGAATGATAGGCACCTAAAGCAGTGGTAATAATCGTTTCGCCTAAATACAAGGAGATATTTGCTAAAGAATCGGTGTCAGAGAATATTAAATACTCTATATCATATTGATTGATTGAATAAGTTGCTTGATATATCAAATTTTGAGTTGGCATAGTGCTCGGAACAATCCCATCCCAACCGCTGAAAGTATATCCGGTTCTTGTTGGATCTGCAGGAGGTATTACCGAACTCAAATCCGCTCCAAATTCAAAATCTTGTGTCTTTAAAACTGTGCCATCATGGTCGACATAACTAAGAGTATAGAAACTTGAGCTCCATTTAGCATATAGAGTTATATCATTTGCAGGCATGGTTGAAAATGTATACGGTAAAGATAGTCCTAAATCAGAGTACCACCCAGCAAATGTGTATCTAGCTTTTGTTGGGTCTTGGGGTTCTTCAACATGTGTTCCAACAAGTGCAGTAATGTCAGATACAGTAGTTCCACCATTCTCTTCGAAATAAATAGTTTTTGAAGGAGTCAGATCAGTTGTGATTGTTGTGGAGGGATGAAGACCACATCCCATCAAAAAACTGATAAATAAAAACATAAGCGAGAAAAACATTAATTTTTTGTTCATAAATTTTGCCCCCTGGTTGAATTTTATGTTAAACAAAAAAATGGCATTTAAACCCCTCAAGTATTGTATCCTCCGTCCAGTAAAATAAAAAATAGAATACGTAATTATGAAGTATCCAAGTTTGCATTTTAATACATAACCAATAGGATTCAAATCAAACATCAAAAAATTAAAAATGAAATCTAAAACAATCAAAAAATGGTATTTCATTGAAGTATTTAAATCACTATTAAAATACGGGTTTCTATGATAACTAATATAATTATACAACCGAATTCAGCGGTTTACAATAACCGTTCAAATTAATACGTATAATATTTTTGCATCTTTCTTTGTTTAAAAATAGTTGTGTTTTGATGGAAATAAATTCCTGTTTTTAGGATACAGCTGTTGCATTATATGGTGTGTGAATTTGTCTCGAGTTTATAAGTAATTACAGGAAATATATATATACATAAATGCATATATTTTACCTTATGTATAAAGTGCTTTGTTTTTGTCATAAAAAAACGAGAATGTAAGTAACTTCTCGTTTTTGATGAAAATAAATATGCTCAATTTAATTTTTTCGATGCTTAGTATTAATTGGCTAGGAAATCAAACAAAGGTTGTCATATCTCAATATATATGTATAATGGTAATCTTATTTTTAGTAATTACACTATTATTGCTTTTCTGTGGCTATTTCCTTTTCAACAGCTTTCAATGCATTAATAATGGTTTGGTCCATATCGTAATATTTGTATTCTGCTAGTCTTCCGCCAAAAATTATTTTGCTATTTTCCTTGGCCAACTGATTGTATTGATTATAAAGACTATTATTCTTATCATTGTTAATCGGATAATATGCCTCCTTATCTGGATCCCAGTCTTGAGGGTATTCCTTTGTCACGATGGTTTTGGTCTGATTCGGTTTCAAATTGAAATGCTTATGCTCAATTATACGTGTATACGGAATATGAACCTCTGTGTAGTTTATGACTGCATTCCCCTGAAAGTTATCAACATCTAATATTTCTGTTTCAAATCTCAAACTGCGATACTCAAGAGGGCCATAACAGAATTCGAAGAACTTGTCAATTTGCCCTGTGAATATGATTTTCTCAGCAATATCGTCGAAGTATTCCTTTTTATCGAAATAGTTACAATTCAATCTGACTTCAATGTCTTTCAACATATTTGTCATCATTTCAGTATAGCCATTGACCGGTATACCTTGATATCTATCGTTGAAATAATTGTTGTTATAGGTGAAACGTACTGGAAGACGTTTGATAATGAATGCTGGTAATTCGTTGCACTTTTTTCCCCATTGCTTTTCTGAATAGCCTTTTATAAGAATTTCATAAATATCTTTCCCAACTAAATTAATTGCCTGTTCTTCAAGATTCGAGGGGTTCTCCACAGAATATTTATTTTTCTGCTCATTGATTATTTTTTTTGCCTCTTCAGGTGTTAAAATGCCCCAAATTTTCGCGAAAGTATTCATATTAAATGGAAGATTGTAGATGTTATCCTTATATACAGCCATTGGAGAGTTGATGAAATTGTTGAAATCGGCAAACTGACTGATATAATCCCATACTCTTTTATCGTTTGTATGAAAAATATGCGCACCATACTTATGAACATCGATATTATCGATATTCTCAGTATATGACATGCCTCCAATATGATTTCTTTTTTCAACAACCAAGCATTTCTTTCCTAGACTGTTCATCTGTTGAGCAAAACAAGCACCAAATAGACCGGCTCCTACTACTAGATAATCATATTTCATTCAACTCATCCCTCTTTCCAAATGTATAATTTTTCAAAACACCAAAATCTCGTCGTTATCTCTAACTTTCAACCAAAAAGCATAATTAACAATCATTATTGTCAATCAAGTATATTCTTTTTATCTCACTGCTTTTAATTTTAGTGAAAACACTTAAGTAAAATAGGACTGCAATTACCGCGAAAATAGAAGTTATCAGTATTGTTGTAAAATCAAATCGATTGGTAACAGTTCCCAAGCGAAATAGCACTTGACCAAAGAAGTCATACATTGCGTGAAGTAAAATGGGGAAAATCAGGTTTTGAGTCGCCAAATATATAACCCCCCACATGATTCCCATCAAAAATGAATAGGCTACTTGAAGTAATGTTGCAGACACCGATGCACTATTAAATAGATTCAGCAAATGAATGATACCAAAGAATGCCGATGAAATAATAATTGCCATAAAATAACCATTCCTTGTCTGTGATAATCTTTGCAATAATACTATTAATATTATTCCTCGAAAAACCGTTTCTTCTAGAAAACCAATAGAAAAGCACTCAATTGCATATAAATATACTGCATGAATTGGTTTTGTAATAGTAATTCTTTCAGCCAGATATGCGCTTATTGGAAAATTATTAAGTGCTATTAACAATCCCGGCACAACAATGATTACCACATAAATCCAAGATTTCGAGGGCTTTTTAAATAAAGAATAACCCATAAAGTACATGATACTTATTAAAATGATACTAAAAACTAATCTGATCGAAATATCTTTAATCATTTCCTTTGATACTAAATCAGAAAACGAAACAATCCCCAACAAATGAATAACCAATATTGTAAAGAAAGATGATGAAACAATAAATATTAGAAGTTTCTTGTGTTTCATCAAATTATTCATTTTACATCCTCCATAATATAT
>JAQUZN010000029.1:10378-18041 GCA_028691315.1 Candidatus Izemoplasmatales bacterium
AATCAGAAAACGAAACAATCCCCAACAAATGAATAACCAATATTGTAAAGAAAGATGATGAAACAATAAATATTAGAAGTTTCTTGTGTTTCATCAAATTATTCATTTTACATCCTCCATAATATATATATAACACTAAATCCACTCAATTCTCACCATGCATTAGTCATAACATTGCCTATCATGGCTGAATTCATGGTTCTTTCCCATTCATGTTTTCATATAAATAATAACAAATTTCTTAAATTTATGCAGATTTTTTCGCAACTGTTATCGTATATAATTTAAGTATATTATATCATAATGTACTGCTTTAGTTTTTTATATGTTTTTTAAAAAGTCTAAATTTTGATAGTGTAAAGAATTCAAATAGGGGGGATTTAGAGAAGGAAAATGAATAGTACAAAGATGTGTTTATTCTCTCAACATAAAATAAATTACGCTTCTATAAGTATGTTAAGTGTGGATTAGATATCATACAAATGAGGATAAATTCATGATAAGGTTAGGCAATCATCACCAAACTGATTTTGATCATCCAATATTAGAACCAAGTGCTATCGCTTTGTAAATAACTTTGTCAATAAGATTGATTATGAATACTCTCAAAAAAAAGGTATTATTTCTTTTCAGAAACAACACCTATTTTATTTTACTGGAGTCAAACTTCAATTAATTTGAGTATTCAACCCCAATAGGAGGGTTAAGTATGTGATAATTTTATCAACCACTAAAATTACATCAATAATTTCTTTTTATGCATTCGATAGATTACGAATACACCAGAAACAATGATTAAACCAGTGATACTACTTTCGATGATAATCATTGCGACTGTCCAACGAGGCATTAAGTAACGAATTACTGCCCCTTCACCGAGTCCGCTCATCGCATTACTATTAGCAACTGTATATAAGATGTTTTTTGAAGCTTGACGCATTAATGAAATTTGTGTGCTTGTAAGTGCTTCTTCAGAGGTAGTGGGGCGTTTATCTTGAATCAGATTCAAGTCTCCTCCCGCACGAATCATTTGGTCAGCTGGCATGTGAGCATAAACATTGTAGTCTGTAATAACCATGCCTTTAAATCCCCATTCATCTCTTAATATTTCTGTCAAGAGCTCATAACTACCGCCTGTCCAAACTGTACCTATTCTATTGAATGATGACATTATCGCAGTAGTTTCTCCTTCTTTTACAGCTAGTTCAAAAGGTTTTAAATATATTTCTCGCATTGTCTGCTCATCCATCCAAGTCAACAAACCATTAGAATCACGGTTTGTCTCTTGATCATTGAAAGCAAAATGTTTGACGAATGTATAAACACCCTTCTCTTTTGCGCCTGATATTACGCCTGCTGCCATTTTGCCAGATAAGAAACCGTCTTCACTATAGTATTCCCAGTTTCTACCAGAAAAAGGAGTACGATGGATATTTACTGCAGGAGCATACCAACCAGAATATGGTGTTTGGTCTCCTCTTTCATTACCCCAAATTCCTTCGTTACCTATCATTTTACCTTGTTCATACGCAAGTTCTATATTCCAAGTAGCAGCCACAACTGTTGGGCTTGCATAGAAACATGTATCGTAAACCGTTGCTTCGCCGATTTCCATAAAATTAGTAAATCCTACTGGACCATCAGGATCAGTTGTCCTTGGAACAGAAAGATTAACTAATGGTTCGGTGTGAAAATTACCACTACCAATAAGGGTTGACATTTGTGACACAGTCAACTGATTTAAAAAAGTATCCCAAGATGGATCATCATAATCTACACCGATCATATCGTATAATGTAAGATTTACATCTTTATCTTCTAATATTGACGATGCCTGTGTTGGTGCAGTTGTTACATAATATGGTTTATTAGCATCTTCAGTCCAAGGAGTTGAAGAGTATGCAAGACCTTCAATAAATGTTCCACTTACTGATCTGTCTAACACAGTAGGTGTGGTAGGCATCGTTCCAGCAAAATTAGCTCTGGACATGACTGTCATAGTTCCACCAGTTATATCTGTATTTGTGCTGTTGATTTTTGCACTGACATTATCAAACCGATTTTCAGGTTGAACACCATACTCGGTGCTAGAATTAATTATGAATCCACTATTTGGAACAGAATATGTATATGAATTAACCAACTCATGTGAATTCTTCATAATCTGAATTTGGTATTCTCCACCTTCAAGTTCATAACCTATAAATCCATTATTGTTCGCATCATTGTAATCATAAGATACCATATCCATAACATCAAATGAAAGTTTTACATCTTGCCTTTGATTTGGATTTAGTAGATCTGTCTTGACAAATGCACCTAACACTAGATATGATTTTTCTATTCCACCCTCTGTATACGGAGCAGTGAAATAAAGTTGAACAACATCTTTCCCTTTTACAGATCCGATGTTTTTGACTCTAACTGTAACTTCAATCTTTCCATCCTTATCTAATGTATCTCCATCATCATACGAACTTGAGATGATATCCCATTCAAATGATGAATAACTCAATCCAAAACCAAAAGGATAAACAACATTATCTTCGTACCAAGTACTTGAAAGGTTATTTTGAACTTCTTCATATCCCCTTGTTTCATAGTATCGATATCCTACATAAATACCTTCTTCATAATCAACATAATAGAATGGTCTATTGACATCGTCTACAACATATCTATTTCCATTCCTAATTCCATTAAATGAAAAATTTTGCCATGTTGGATCGTTTTTAAAATTTCTAACATAGGTGTCTACAGTACGACCAGATGGGTTAATTTCACCATTAAGTATTTTTCCAACTGCATTGATTCCTGTTCCACCAGTTGTACCTATCCAAAGAATACTATCAATACCAGTATCATTTTGTAAATCTCCAAGTTCCATAGTTGTCGCACAATTGATGATAACGATGACTTTGCTAAAGTTTGCTTTTGCTTCTTCTAATAGAACTTTCTCGTTTGTATCTAATTGTAAATAATGATCGCTTGCACTAGACGCTCCATCAACGGGAGTTGGATCATTCAAACTAACTTGCATAGTGTGAGGCAGGTCATATCCTTCTCCACCGATTCTTGAAAACACGACAATAGCCGCATTATTATATTCACTATAACTATTCTTAACATCTTGTGTATAACTTGATATTGGTGTTTCACCTGTTGCAAATCCAGTTAGCAACGCTCCCATTGAAGGGTTTGATGCACGACCATCTCCTGATTTCGAATTATTCTCATAAAAAGATTTCAAAGTTGGATTTATAGTAAAACCAGCATCTACCAAGCTGCTATAAAGATCAGCTTCTAACAAACCACTTTTTTCACCAGATCCTGAGCCGCCATAAACCAAGTTTATTGAGTTTTTTCCAAAAACACTTATGCTTTTTGAACCCGAGATTGGAAGAGCATTATTATCGTTTTTCAAAAGTATTGCACCTTCTCCAACGATTGTTTCATTTAGTTCGTTCGCTTTTTGAAGCGTTAATTCTTTTGACAAATAATCAGATTCATAATATACATAACTTTCACCACTAGGGCTTGTGATAACACGCCTTTCACCACCAAATAAAGTGCTCATTGTTTGATTAAGAAATGGTATTTGAACAGCAATAATGGTTAGAACCATTAAAAATGCCAAAATAGTAGATATAAGCATCCAGATTCTTGTGGGACGATTTTTCCAGATTAATTTCATTTGTTTTTCCTCCTAATACAACATACATCAGATAGTGTTCTTATGTTTTTAAATATTCTTTATGATTTACCTTACATATTCTTAATTCATGTATCCTATTTTCTTTTCTTAAGCGACTTCTAAACCGTTTAAAGAAAGAAGATAACAATTTAATTTATCCAATTTTGAATTCATTGAAATCCGTTTTGTAATCTATTTGATAATTGTTTAATGACCATTTAAAAAAAAGGCATACTACACAACACAAAACAATGCGTTGTGTAGTATGAATTTCTTTAAAATTAGTATCCTCGTAATATTTTAACTTCTGCCACTGTTGAACAATATTGATCCAATACCAAGTTTGCCTCTGTCTCTATTTTCATATAATCGACATTTGGCCCTCCCCCAGTTCTTCCAGGGAAATAATCATTTACTAGTATAGTAATCTCGATAACATTTTCTCCTTCAAGGATATTAAATTCCTCTAAGAATACATATTCTTGAAAATCTATTGTAGGTTGGTTGTCACCAAAAACAACAACCGAGTAATCGATTTCAACATTGTTGATTTTAAATGTCATGATTGATGGATCAAGAACCATTGCTTTTACTCCACTAAAGTCTTTAACATATTCAGTTACCATTGAAAAAATCAATTTCCCTGTTCCTGCAGCATCAGAAGTGAATGGAAACTTCAAAGTTGCATATGGTGGTGTAAAGTAAGCAACATACAATCCATTGCTTGTAGGTGTATCAACACCATCGCCTAAAACCATTCCCCATTCTGTTTGAGTATTAGACCATCCAGAACCACTAATCCCAGTAAAATCTACATATTCTGCTTCAAAGATGTATGTTTGAGGTCCAACAAGTTCATCCATAACAACAATCGTAAATGTCGCTTCTACAGAAGCTTCTGCATTCTCTGAATCTGCAATAATCACAAACTGTGTTGTTCCAGCGGTTGTCGGTGTACCATGAATTAGATTTTGATCAAGAACAAGTCCATCAGGAAGAGAACTTCCGGGTTTTAATGTGTAAGTAATACTATTTGAGCCTGTTGCTGTGCCAATATTCGCTGAATATGAAACTCCAACGCCGCCATTATTTAACGTAGAACCTTGGTAAACCAAAGTAACTATCCCTGTTATTTCTGAGCTTGTAGTATTAGTTGTGGTATTCGTAGTAGTAGTCGTAGTAGTGGTAGTAGTCGTAGTTATTGTAGTCTTCGTTGTAGTCGTGTTGTTAGTACAAGCTATTACCATAGCTGTTGAAATTACAATTGTTAAAATTGCAAGAAGTTTTTTTAACATGTTTTGATGACCTCCAATATGATGATTGCACAGCAAATTTCGTGAAAAATCTAAACGTTCACAAACGCCATAAACATTATTGTTGCTGCCTATGGCGTTTCAAACGCATTATAACAATCTATTGTATTTATTTCAATATATTTATATAGTTAATGACGTTTTCTAATGAAAATGAAAACTCCTGCTAAAGTTACTGATAATATAGCCATAGCTACAGATGAGACACCAAGTGCTGATCCGCAACCAGTTTCTGCAACTTCTGCAGCAACACTTAAAGTAATCGATGCTTCTGCTGATTGTGCACCTGTTGCAGAAGCTGTAACAGTAAACATATATGTTCCTTCTGCTGTAGGTGTGCCAGAAATTGTACCTGTTGAACTTAAAACTAATCCTGCAGGTAAATCATCAGATGTAAATGTAATGCCTGTAGCTCCGCTTGCAGATAATGTTGCACTGAATTCAGAACCAACTTGACCTGACGACAGTAACACATCATTAAATGTGATAACTGGTAACACTACTTCAGCGATACTTAGAGTAATCGATGCTTCTGCTGATTGTGCACCAGTTGCAGAAGCTGTAACAGTAAACATATATGTTCCTTCTGTTGTAGGTGTACCAGAAATTGTACCTGTTGAACTTAAAGTTAATCCTGCAGGTAAATCATCCGATGTGAATGTAATGCCTGTAGCTCCGCTTGCAGATAATGCTGCACTGAATTCAGAACCAACTTGACCTGACGACAGTAACACATCATTAAATGTGATAACAGGTGGAACTACTTCAGCAATGTTTAAAACAACGGAAGCAGTTGTTGATTTAACTCCTTCTGCAGATGCTGTAACAGTAAATACGTATAGTCCAGCTGCTGTAGGTGTGCCAGAAATTGTACCTGTTGAATTTAAAGATAAACCTGCAGGTAAATTATCCGATGTGAATGTAATGCCCGAAACCCCGCTTGCAGATAATGAAGCGCTATATGTAGATCCGACTTGGCCTGATGATAATAATGCATCGTCAAATTCAATCATTGGGTTTGCTGGTAATATACTAATTGTTCTTGTAATGTATGCGTCAACAAAACCTGGCGCTGTAACCTTAACAATAATTTGAACATTCGAAATTTCAGTTGTAGGAACTCCGGTGATTGTCCCATTTGGATTTAAAACTAATCCATCTGGAAGTGGAGCTGATGCTGCTTTGATTACGTATGTACCATATTTTAGACCTGGTTCCAGTTGATATGTAATGTCTTGTGCATCAAATGGTATACTAGGATCCACTAGAATAGCATCAGAGAAATATTCTTCTCCAACTCTACCAGAATCGAGCATTTTAATTTCAGACATAGCAGCTTGATTAATTGTAAATACTTTGGAAACAGTAGTATTAATCGTGTTTCCGGAAGGTACTGTTGCTGTAACTGTAAACGTATATGTAGATGCAGGTACACTCCACCATTGGGCAGGATTTGCTGCCGGCAAAGTACCTGTGATAATACCAGTAGTTGGATCTAATGTAAGCTGTGATGGCAATCCACTAGCTGAATAAGTAACTACTAGAGGTTGGCTAAGTTCATAATTAGGCATAGCACCAGAAACATCCAATAAATAAGGAACACCGCGTTGGAAGTTAGCAATATTAGGATTAACACCATCATATGATAATCTTGGAATCATTGCATTACTATTAGCAACTGTGAACATAATCGCTTTAGAAGCTCTTCTTAATGCCCAAGCTTGTGTTGCAGTAAGCCCTTCACCAGAATTAATCAATGTACCAGCGCCGCTACCTGCAAGTAATAAATCCACACCTGTACGAATCATCCACTCATTACTTGTAGAATATCCGCCCCAGTCGGTAACGATCATTCCATCAAAGCCCCATTCATCACGAGTTAATTCTGTCATCAATGCATAACTTGCACCAGACCATTTTGTACCGATACTGTTATAAGCCGCCATTGCGCCTCTTGAGTGACCATCTTTAATCGCTTTTTCGTATGGTAAGAAGTAGATTTCACGCATTGTTTGTTCATCTGCCCAAGTTAAGACACCACCGCGATTTGTTTCTTGGTCATTCAATGCATAATGTTTCATCATCGTATACAGACCTTTAGAGTAAGCTCCACCAGAATATTCCGCAGCCATCTTACCTGATAAAACACCATCTTCACTGTAATATTCTCCATTACGTCCAGAGAATTGTGAACGGTGAATATTCAAGCCAGGACCATAAATACCAGAATATGCATAATTTGTATTACCCCAAATGCCTTCTTCACCAGTCATTTGTCCATATTCATTCACTAAATCTTTATTCCATGTTGCTGCAACAACTGGTTCTGTAGCATATACGCATGCTACATAATCATTGATTTCCATTAAGGAACCATTAACTTGTCTAGGAACTAAACCAACAGGACCATCTAGTTCGATAGACCAAGGTTTGCCTAGTCTAGAAAGAGCTCTTGTGTGAAAAGCACCATCACCGATAAGTTGACCCATTTCTAAGTAAGTCATTTGATTCATGAAATCATCCCATAAAGGATTATTGTAGTCTAATCCAATTAAATCTTTTAAGAGTATACTAACTGTACCAGATGTATCTGCTGCTTGTGTTGGAAATTCAGTCTTATACCAAGGTTGATCTATATCGGCTGCATTACGAGCCG
>JAQUZN010000176.1 GCA_028691315.1 Candidatus Izemoplasmatales bacterium
GTTGGAGCGCCTCACAGAAATGGGTTCAATGGCTCCAGAATCAGGCTATATAAGAACTTATTTAGAAACAGTAGTAGAAATGCCTTGGGGAAAATATAATAAATCTGATGTCAGTTTATCTAGGGCATCAAAAATCTTAGATCAAGATCATTATGGAATTAGAGATGTTAAAGAAAGAATTTTAGAATATTTAGCTGTTTTAAATTTAAAAAGTAAAAATAAAAAGAAAGGTGAAGAAACATCTTCTACTGCTAATATTTTATGTTTTATTGGCCCTCCAGGTGTCGGTAAAACTTCTCTCGGAACATCAATTGCTCGGGCAATGGGTAAAAGTTTCGTTCGTGCTTACCTTGGTGGAATTCGTGATGAAGCTGAAATTCGCGGTCACAGAAGAACTTATGTCGGCACTATGCCTGGTCGTATTGTTAAGGGTCTCAAAGATGCTAAATCCATGAATCCAGTTTTTATGTTAGACGAAATCGACAAAATCGGTGCCGATTATCGTGGCGATCCATCAGCTGCTCTTTTGGAAACTCTCGATCCTGAACAAAATCGTGAATTTGCCGATCATTATTTAGATTTCCCTCTCGATCTATCTAAAGTTTTTTTTATTTTAACTGGAAATGACATATCCACAATTCCAGGGCCATTGAGAGATCGTTTAGAAATTATCAACTTTTCTGGCTATACTCAAGATGAAAAATTTCATATTGCTAAAAATTATTTAATCAAAAAAGAACTTAATGCCAATGGTCTTAAAGAAAATAATATTGCCGAAATTAAGGACGAAACAATTAAATTTATTATCGATAAATACACCCGCGAAGCTGGTGTTCGTGGATTAGAAAGAACTTTCGCTAGTTTGTTTAGAAAAGCTGCTAAAAAAATTATTGTTAACCGCGTTAATAAAGTCAATTTAAATGATCCATCAATAGTCAAAAAATTTTTAGGCCCTGTTAAATTTAATTCAACCTTAAAAGGTAAAAAAGATGAAATTGGTCTTTCTACTGGTTTAGCTTGGACTTCTGTTGGTGGTGAAATTTTATTTATAGAAGTCAATGTCATGCCTGGAAAAGGTCAACTTATTTTAACTGGAAAACTTGGTTCCGTGATGAAAGAATCTTGCCAAGCCGCTCTTTCTTTCATTCGCAGTCAATCTAAAGAATTTGATATTAAACAAGATTTTCATAAAATTGATATTCATATTCATGTTCCTGAAGGCGCCACTCCTAAAGATGGTCCCAGCGCTGGTGGTGCTATTACCACAGCTCTAATTTCTGCCCTTAAAAAAGTTGCCGTCCCTCGCGATATTGGTATGACTGGTGAAATTACTCTACGTGGAAATATATTAGAAATTGGCGGTCTTAAAGAAAAATCAATTGCTGCTCATCGCGCTAGATTAAAAACAATTTTTATACCAAAAGAGAACGAAAAAATTTTGATCAATATTCCCAAGGAAGTCAAAAGAGACATCAAATTCATTCCTGTTTCCCACTATTCCGAAATCTACAAAAAGATTTTTGGATAAATAAAAAGAGGAACAAGGGTGTTACTGTGTTGAAACAACACCCTTGTTTTATTTCATAAAATTAATCATTTAATTGGTCTTACTTGTTGCGTATCACCGATATCTGAAACAGTTAATTTTTTTCTAAGACAATCAATACAAAATTCTGGATTCATAACATTTTCAATTCTACCAATTACCATCTTACCTCTTTCATCAACCATTTCAATCCTCTCCATTACTTTTGTTTGATGACCGCATTTAGCATTTACTTTTACTAGTCCGAAAAAATACAATAATTTCCTAAACAATTTAATCCCTCCTTCTTAAATTACCACTTGTAGAATCCTGCTTCTACACCAGATTTTGTCCAAAAACCGTCTTTTTTATGACCATTACGACACTTTTTTCTAAAACAGCAGACAGATTTTCCTTCAAAAACTACTGAATTTTTTGGAATTAAGCCATCCTTTTTTTCTCGTAAAGTAATAGGATCACCTGGCAGAATAATTCCCCCACAATTAGTACACCTAATTATAGATTCAAAACCAAACCAGTCTATTATTTTTTTTAAAAAATTAAACAACTCAATCGCTTCCTTTCCAACTTAATTTTATGAAATTTTAAAGAACCACCCGTTTATACCATCTAAAAATATGAATATCAACTTTTTTACATTCTTTCCACCGTTTTTATTCCTAGCAAGTACAATCCAGTGTGTAAAACACTAGCCGTAGTTCTAGTTAAAAATATTCTAAATACCTCTTCTTTTTGATCAATAATTCTATTTTTTGCATAAAATTCATTATATTTTCTCGCCACACTTAATAAATATTCCGCAATTACAGAAGGCGAGAATCGCTCACTAGCTTCTACTATTTTTTCTTCAAATCTATAAAATTCCTTAATTAAGGCCATTTCATCATCGTTAATATTTTCAGGAATTTCATTAATATTTTTTTGTTCTTTAATTTGAGTTTTATCCAAAACACTTTTACATCGGGCATAGGTATATTGTAAATACGGCCCAGAATCTCCATCTAAACTCATAATTTGGTCCCAATCAAAAATTACATCTTTTCTTGGATCGCTCGACAAATCATTAAACTTAATTGCTCCAATCGCCACCGATTCGATCATTTCTCCTTTTTCTTCATTTGTTAAATCTTTTACCACAGTACTTTTCTTAGCCACCTCATTGGCTTTTTCCATTGCCTTGTCAATTACGTCTGACAAATGAATCGTATCACCTTTTCTAGTTGAGAATTTTCCAGTCGTCCACCTAATTAATCCATGAGCAATATGGACCAACCCTTGATTTGGCATCCAATCCATCATTTCTACTGTTTTAAACACCTGTTTAAAATGCAATTGTTGATCAGCTCCGACTTCATAAATTATCAAATTTGGTTTCCAATTTTCCATCCTATATTTAATTGTTGCCATATCGCGAGTAAAATATGTCGTTGTTCCATTTGATTTTTGCAACATTGCTGGCGGCATACTTGCCCCGCCGCTGCGTGGGTCGTCAAATTCTACTATTATTGCACCTTCGCTTTTTTTTGTAATTCCTTTTTCAATAATTTCTTTAGTTATTTCCTCAAGCTTATCTTCATAAAAACTTTCACCATGAACAAAATCAATCTGTACTCCTAACAATCTGTAAACTTTATCAAATTCAACCATCGAGATATTAATACATTTTTGCCAAATTTCTTTGGCCTCCTTATCTCCTTTTTCTAATTTTGCAAACCAATCTCGACCATCATCAATTAATTTTTCATCAACCTCTGCTTCTTTGTGAAATTTTACATATAATTTTTCCAAATCATCAATCGTTAAATCGTCCAAATCTTTTTTGTTCCATTTTTTGATTGCTGCTACCAATTTTCCATACTGAGTTCCCCAATCTCCAATATGATTATCACCTATACAGTTCCATCCCAAAATTTTGTAAATATTATAAATAGCCTGCCCAATATTTGTCGATCGTAAATGTCCAATCCCAAAAGGTTTAGCAATGTTTGGTGCTGAATAATCAATCACCATCGTTTTTCCACTTCCGTATTCATTTAATTTATTCCTAAATTGAATTTCATAATTAATATTTTCTGCTTCTTTAATTAAAAATTCTGGCTTTAAATAAAAATTAATAAATCCCGCTCCAGCCACTCCAACTTTTTCCACAAAATCACTCTTATCAATACTATTTACTATTTTTTGAGCCAATTCTTTTGGATTAGCTTTTTCTTTTTTTGCCAAAAGCAT
>JAQUZN010000177.1 GCA_028691315.1 Candidatus Izemoplasmatales bacterium
ACTCTGTATCCATAAATAATTTGTGAAATTCCCGATGTTCATCTGGGTGAATTCCGGCTTCCCATTCGAAGTAAGATGTCAAATCTACTTTTTCACGATATTTGAATGATTTGTAACCGTAATATCAATAATTTCAAGTGGTTTATCTGGAACGACAAACATTTTCATTTCCGATAAGACATCTTCTACTTGGTAAAGAAATGTAGAATAACCAATTCCGTGCCTTACTTCAAATTTTTGATATTCTTTCTGAACAGGTTGATATGTAATTGACCAAAAATTTCCACTATCAACGTTTCTAAGATAAAAATATTTACCAAAATTGTCTTTAATTATATCCTGATATAATCTAGTTAATCGATTTTGACCAGAATTGCCTCTCCACGAACATCCACCGCCAGTTTGAGAAACCATTAAGGAATAATCGCTATTAGAAATGACATTAATCCACGGTTTTGGAGTTCTTGGATTCGTTATCACATATTCTTGACCATCATCTGTAAAATACCCATATTTATTTGCGTACACCATGTTGCCTCCTATCGAAACGTTTCAATAAATATTACATTTTTATTATATCACAAGTATTTCATACTTACAAGCGTTTTCATATTGAAACAAAAAAATAGTCAGAAATAATCTGACCATTAATATGACTCTCTAATTTTTAAAATTCCTTTTTCCTTTTTAGTTATTACATCTTCATCTTTCAACAAGTGAACAAGTGTTTTCGCAACTGCTTTTCCCCATTCAAAATGGTTAATCTTAATCGATGTCAGTTTTGGCGATATATAACTAGACAATTCAATATCATCAAAACCACAAATTCCATAGTCCTTTGGAATTTCTTTCCCATTTTGTTGTAGTGTTTCTATGATTCCTATCGCCATTTCATCATTTGCGCACACAAGCATATCAATTTGTTCTGTTGCTTTTAAAATCTCATGTGCAATAATCACACCAGATGGTTTTGTAAAATTTCCATAGTATTCTTTCACGAGTTTTAAATTTGCTTTTTGAATTGCCTCTAGAAATCCAGAAAAACGGGTTGAATTATCATATGTATCCTTAACACCATGAACAAAAGCAATGTGTTTGTATCCTTTAGAAATAATGTCTTTTGTTAACTCAAACATAGCCGCATGATTATCAATCGTCATGTTATATATATTCGTATCTTTCAAACTTCTATCAAGAACGATAATTGGTCTAAAATTTTTAGCTAACTGGGTTAATGTTTCATCAGAAATATGAATGTCTGTGATAATTGCCCCATCTGCAGATCGTTCTTTTAATAGATTATCTGAAGATACCCCTGTAGATACAATCATAGTATATCCATTTTTAGCCAATTGATAATGAATACCATCGAGTAATTCATGATAAACTGGTCCACCAAAATCAGAGATAGCTACTAAAACAGTATCTGTGTTTCTTTTTTTTAGATTTCTAGCGGCAGCGGATGGAAAATATCCAATCTCAGAAGCGATCTTTTTAATTCTGTCTGCGGTAATATCTGGAATTCTTTTATCGTTATTTAATGCATAGGAAACAGTTGAAATTGAACACCCAGCCACTTTGGCGACATCTTTTATCGTAGACATAATCTCACTTCTTTCTAAAGTCTAATTTCTGAATTGCTTTTTGAATTAAAGGATGCTTCATATAATATTTCCAAGTTGTCTTATGAAGATAATTATCAATCATTAATACAGTAATTCCTTTATTGATTCCAATATATTCAGAAGATATCCAATTAGTTCTATCTGGGAGATTTAAAATGCCATCAGTAAATCCATATTTTTGAAATGCTTCTGGATATTTTTTACTCAAATGAACTAACACTTCTATTGATTCACTTGGCGTAAATGGAATAGACCCAATTGCCCCACTTGGTGGTAGTACACCATATACATGTGGTTCATCATGATTTAAGTCATTTGGCTCAACACACTGATTTCGATATCCACTTGGTGTTAAACACGCTGTTAATCCCCATGCGTGTTCTCCTAGGGTAGGGTATTCATTTTGGTGGTCAATACAATATTCTCTGTTTGCCAAAGATGCAATCTTAGAATTTTCAAACCAATCAAATCCAAGTTCATCCACATACAAGCTAAAATCAAACCAAGCGTGTGAATATTGATAAATAAATAAAGCATTTGTCGGGCTGTAAATAAAAGAAAATTCTTTATATGATCCTAAATTTCTTTCAAATCCATGATATAAGTCTTTTGATTCTTCCTTGGTTAAGTTATCATTTGACGCAGCGATAAAATACATAGATAACTGTTCTGCGTACATATGCCACTGATAAATCCATGGGTCATTCGAATGGGCACGGTAGTCGCCGCCTTCATTGGGATTATATGCCATTCTAAACACTTTTTTGCCGTTGTACTCTTTGACAAACGGTCTAAAGTCAATTCTTCCATATAGTTTATTAAATAACTCATGAACTTCCTTTTCATCAAAGTAAGAATCACAAGTAATCGCCCCATTCATAAAAATAACGGTATCGATAGTAGAGTACTCACTCTTTTTATATGGTTTTGCGGTTATCATATCGACATAATGAACATAAAAACCATTAAAATGGTCGATATGATTTAAAAACGTTTTAAACGTACCTATTACAAGTCTTAATCCTTCTTCATAGCTGATATAGTTATTTTCCACACCAATCACATATGCACTTAGACCAAATCCAACAGATGCAATCGAAGCCATACTTATTTTTGATGAGTTGTCTCTAATCAGTCCATACCCTAAAGAGGTTTCATCATGATTTGCCTCTTCATAAAAGTATAAAAAACTTTGGTATAACTCTTTTTCTAATGAAGTCATAAATCCCTCGCTATTTTTTTATGACATATTCAAAATGTTCTGATATCGTTTGGTCACTTGATTTTCCGATAAATAGAGTAAAAGTCCCCGGCTCAAGCACGTTGTTGCCATCAGAGTTAATGTATACTAAATCTTCTTTAGTGATAATAAACGAAACTTCTTTGCATTCATTTGGTTCAAACCATATCTTTTTAAATTGTTTTAACTCCAAAACAGGTCTAGAAATCATTGCAAAATGATCTTTTATGTACAACTCGACAGTTTCATACCCAGCAATATCACTATTATTTAATACTGTAATTTTGGCCTCAATTGTCTCGTTATCTAACATTATAGACTTGTCTAGTTTAATTAAACTGTATTCAAAATTCGAATAACTTAACCCGTATCCAAAAGGAAATAAAGGTTTGTTTTCAACATCTAAATACTTCGATACAAATACATTATGATCATTTGGTCCCTTATATGGTCTACCAGTATTTAAGTGGTTATAATACAAAGGAATTTGCCCAATGCTTCTTGGAAAACTCATTGGTAGTTTTCCTGAAGGGTTGATTTTTCCATATAGTACTTCTTTAATCGAAAGTGCTGACTGACTTCCTAAGAACCAACATTCTAATAGGGCATTTGTGCTTAGTAGGCCTTGTAAAAGAAGTGGCCTTCCATTAAATAATAATGTGACCGTTTTTGTAGCATATTTTTCAACCATCTTCAATAATAAGTCTTGATTGTTTGGCAAGACAATATTACTTTTAGAATGTGCTTCTCCACTACATTCTTCGGACTCACCAAGTGCGAGAATTACTACATCAGCAAAGGCAATTTTTTCGAAGTCACTGTCTGTATAGTTCGTTATCAAAACATCATTTTTACAAAAAACAAGCTGTTCTTTCAACACCTCTTCTAAGGTTTCATGTAAATCAC
>JAQUZN010000178.1 GCA_028691315.1 Candidatus Izemoplasmatales bacterium
TTTTGATTCTCTTAAAATATTAAGAGTGAGCTCTGCATGGCCACTTGTGTAGCCATTGCCAATCATCATGGTACATTCTTTCTTAATTCCTTCTGCTCCTAAAGCCGCTTTGGTAAATGAAGTTGCCATGCTAAAGAAATAAACAATTCCTGAATCTTTCGTTGGTAAAATTGATGTCATTTCGGTATTTTGAACATTAACGACATTGATACATACATCGACAAGTTCACCTTTATTTGCCTTTAAAACTTTTTCATATACGTCCACTGGGTTTCTGGCATCCGCTAAGATAATCTCATCACAAACATGAAGTGATTCTAAATCAGGTTTTTGTGATAAGTCATTAATAACACCAATCACAAATCCGTTGTCACCAGAACTCTTTTTTGCTTGATAAGAGCATAGTAATCCACTTTTTCCAGAAGCCCCTAAGATTAATACATGATCTCCAGGTTTTACCAGTTTTTCTACTTGGGCTGGAGCTCCAGCCACGTCTAAAGCAGATAAAACAATATTGGATGGTAAGTCACTTGGAATTTTTGCGTAAATGCCACTTTCAAATAAAATCGCCTGGCCATCAATATCAACTTGGTCTTTTTTCATATCAATACTTTTGATTTTATTAATTTTAAGTGGGGTGAGTGATAATGATACAAGGGAGGCAACTTTGTCTCCTACTTTTAAATCGGTTGTAAGTTTAGCCCCAATTTCTTTTACTCTGCCTAAAAACATTCCGCCACTACCCGTTACTGGGTTTTGCATTTTTCCGCGGGAAGAAACGATGGAATTAATCATTTCCATCATAACTTCTTTATTACTATTTGCCTCTTGTTTTATTTGTGTAAAAGACGCAGAATCAATATTCAATGTTTCAACGTCTAATAATATTTCATTTTCATAACAAATCATTGTATTATCAATAATGTCTGCCGCTTGGGGCAATACTCCATTTGGAGACAAAACTCGATGTATCCCATAAATCGATGGTTTCTTCAAATTATCACTCCAGTCCTAAAATGTTTCTTGTTTCACTTATTGAAGCCACAGTTCGGTTATGCTTTATCACTAATTCTTTTGCCTTCTTAACTAACTCTTTATTTGATTTTGCGAGGACGCCTTTTTCTAAATACAAATTATCTTCAAAACCAACCCGTACGTGTCCACCATTCATGATCGAAAACTCAGCTAAAGGAAACTCGTATTTTCCAATACCTGCAACACTAAAAGTAGCACTTTCAGGTATGCTTTCTTTTAAGAACATAAAGTCTCTGAGTTCAGCAGCCATTCCACCTACGACGCCAAGGACAAAACTGAAATGTAAAGGTGCTTTAATATAGCCTTTTTTGAATAGTCTTAAAGCCATATCGACATGCCCTTTATCAAAACATTCAAGTTCGTATTGGATGTTTTTTTGATTCATTATATTCGCAAAATAAATAATATCATTTTCCGTGTTTATGAAATAATCATCGCCACCAAAATTAACGGTACCACAATCAAGTGTGGCCATTTCTACATCCAAACTTAAAGGTGAGCTTCTTTCAAGTCTAGTCATTCCCAGTGCTCCACCAGTGGACACTTGGATAATAACATCTTTGCACTTTAATTTGATTGCCTTGATTATCTCTAAAAAACGTTCTTTATCTTGTGTAGGAGAACCATCGTCATATCTGGCATGAAGATGAATAATAGATGCCCCGGCCTCAACTGCATTATATGCCTCTAAAGCCATTTCATCTGGTGTATACGGAACGGCTGGGTTTTGGCTTTTAGTTACTTCTGCCCCAGTAATGGCACAAGTGATGATGCAAGGAATCATAGAACTCTTTGAAGTGGTTTCAAAACCACACAGGTGCCAGTCGCACTAGCGACTAGTTTCTTTTCGGGTAATACATCTGCAGCACTTGGAGAAATATCTGGTCTTGCTTCTATGACTTTGTAGCAAGAAAAAGCCATTTTTCTTGAAGTATTCCCGAAGGATATAATTTCCGCATGAATTTCAATATAATCTCCCATATAAACAGGCGCTAGAAAGTCAACTTGATCATAAGAACGAAATAATCCTTCATCCCCATCATTCATAATTAATAATTCAGTTGCGGCGTCCCCAAATAAAGCAAGAATTCTCGCCCCATCCACTAAACCACCACCATAATGTGCATCTAAACTAGACATTCTCATTTTTAATAAAGTTTTCATACAGTCATCCCTTTCATTGGTTTTACTTGATTGATAATTAATTTTGCGCCTGTAGCTGCTATGACTTGTTCTACCGAGTACTCTGGATTTACTTCGATTAAATGAAGTCCATCTTTTAAAACTTCAAGAACACACATCTCAGTCACGATTAAATTTGCTTGTTTGTATGCGGTTAAAGGTAAACTACATTTTTCCACAATTTTAGGAATACCTTTATTAGAATGGGTCATCGCAATAATCACTTTTTTAGAACCCATTACAAGATCCATTGCCCCGCCCATACCAGGGACTTTTTTACCTGGAATAATCCAAGACGCAATCGATCCTTCACTGTCTACTTCTAAAGCACCAAGAACGGTAATATCAATATGTCCGCCTCTGATTAAGGAAAAAGATAAAAGCGAATCAATAAAGGCGCCGCCCTTAACAATCGAAGCTTTGAGTCCGGAAGCATTAACGGTATCTGTATCTTCTGTTAAGTAAGGCCCAAGTCCGATGATGCCATTTTCAGCCTGGAACGTTATGTTTTTCTTTTCTGTTATATAATCTGCGACAAGCGATGGAATCCCGATTCCTAAATTTACTAAATTACCCTTTTCTAATTCAAGGGCAATTCTTGACGCAATGATTTGTTTATCGTCCATTATTTTCACCTACCATAATGTAATCCACAATTGGATGAGGGGTAATGATAATTTCTGGGTCAAGTGAAGCCACAATTTCTTTAACTTCTGCGACAACTTTGTTTCCAGCAAGAGCCATAACAGGGTTAAAATTACGCATTGTTTCAATATATCTTAAATTACCATATTGGTCCGCAATCGCCCCACCAATTAAAGACATATCTGCCTTTAGTGGCTCTTCTAAGATATAATCTATGCCTCTCACTTTAATAATTTGTTTATTATCTTCCACAACAGTATCAAGCCCAGTTTGCGTTAAAATCCCACCAAGTCCTGCACCGCCTGCTCTTATTTGTTCGACTAAAGTCCCTTGAGGGACAAGCACAACTTCTACTTCTTTGGTTTGCATTAACTCACCTACGGTAGGATTCGTGCCAATATGAGAAGCAATCAGTTTTTTCACTCTTCTTGCGGTGATTAGTTTTCCCACACCTTTATTGACATATCCACCATCATTACATATGATTGTAAGATTTTTAACACCACTTTCAAGCACTAAATCAATGAGTGTTTCTGGACTACCATTACTTAAAAACCCACCAACCATCAAAGTCATTCCGTCAAATAATAGTTCTTTAAACTTTGATTTTGTAATTACTTCTTTCACAATTTGTCCTCTACTTTCAATAAATATTTCAGTTACTTTCAAATAAAAAAAGCTATTATATTCGAAAATATAACAGCTCTCCATTTCAAATGGCAGTAAGTAAGCATTCGCTTAATTACCAAGTAAATGATTATGAACAAATCATTCCTTTCGGCAAAATAGTCCTTCTTTTATCGCTTCTAAGGTTCATCTTATTATCATCGATAAAATACCAATATTTTGCGCCTCTGTGACACTATTTAGTTAGTCTCATTATAACAGACT
>JAQUZN010000179.1 GCA_028691315.1 Candidatus Izemoplasmatales bacterium
ATTGCCATCATTACTTCGCCCTCCTTTCCAAATAGGATTCTATAAAGAAGTCTATGCATTATAGACTACCTCACTCATTTCTAACAAACATTCCAATAGCATATTGTTTGTCTCTGTAATATCAACAACCCTTGACTTCATAGTGTCAAGGGCTGTCATTAATTTCTTGGCTGTTTCATAATCAATCTTACCTTCTTCATCTGGTTCGATTTTAATATCTTCCCCAGGTTCTTCCACTGGAATATCTGGTGTATCTGGTGTCCATAGTTCGTCTACTTCTTCATAATTGTCGATGGAATCATATTTTCCAAGCATGACGGAGCTGAATAAATCAGTTCCGTCTTTATGCTTTAACCTTTTTCCATCTTCTGGCGTGATAAATGTCACTCCAAATTTTAATTCTGTTTTCATTTTTCCCTCCTTAACTTCTAATGGTTACAGTCCATCCTTTAGAAGATGCTATAGCAATTTGTTCTTCTGTTAAGGATGCAGTGTTTTGAAAATTCAGTGTACCTGTGGCTGTAGAATCTTCAAGATTTTCTATGATAGATTCTAACGACTCCGAATCATACCGATTATTATTTGTAATCAACAAAAAACTAGGTTTATACTTATAAATAGTCTGCCTAACGATACAATGGCGTAAACCAGTGACTCCCCAAAATGGTGAATCTTGAGTTTTATCCTGTGATGATGTAAGCTTTCCTAAATTAAGATAGTTTATAGAGCTTAACTTGGTTAATTGTCTAAATGCATACATTGAATTAGTACAATTAGGAAAAGAAATCTTTTCTATTGTTTCTAAGTTTGTGCAGGATAAAAATATATTTTCGCATGACGTTATAGTATCCGATTCTAACGAAGGAACATGAACCAAGTTTGGACAATTAGAGAAAGCCAAACTTAAAGTTGTTGCCTTGCAAATAAAATCAATAAAATCATTTGACCAAATATCATCTGTTAAAGATTCACAATAAGAAAACATACTGTAGCAAGTATATCCACTGTTATAGGAAGAAAAGTTTAAACTTTCAAGTATAGTGCTAGATTCTAACAATTTACAATTGGAAAATGCAAGCTCAAAACTTGTACATTCAGGACTAAGCGTTATATTTCCAAGTGTTGTTAGTTTTTGGCATCCTTTTAGCATTCTTTTAGCACTCTTGCACTTTGGTGCGTAAATATTTCCAACGGATTCCACTTGTTTTCCTTCCAGTATGCTAATCTGTCCATCATGGCTGTCTGGAAACGTTATATTTCCAACTGCATTGATTTCCGGTAAAGAATACAAGAAATTTACACTACTCAATGCCTGCGTAAAGGTTATATTTCCCAAACTGATTGGTGTATTATTAACTTTATACCAAGTATTTTCAAGTGCATTACTCTGCGATAAGTTAAATATAATATCTGCCCCATTCAAGTCCCCTAAATCTACTAGGTTTATACAGTTGTAAAACGCTTCTTTATAATGATTTTTAATAGAACCATCAAATATATATGCTATGTTGCTAGGTAGTTTTTTTAGATTTCTCCACTCCTTGAATATTGTTGTAAAATATGTGACCTCATGTAAGTCAATATCTAATTCGTCAAAATTTTCTTGTACTGTATAACTCGTTTCACTGCAACTACACCAAATTCTACAAGTATCTGATGATTTAAGTAATCCAGTAATTTTTGCTGTTATTGGAAGTTTAAATAAATTAAATCCACTCGTCCAAAATGACCCATCATTTCCACTTGGAAAGTCACAATTGATTTTTATTTGCTCGTACTTTTCTGCATCTTTAAAATCAAGACTTAAGTATTTTGTGATGTTCATCGTAGATAAATCCAATATATTGTTTGCATCGCTACATCCAACAACGGATAATTGCAAGTTATTCTCATCATACGTCTTGTAAAATCCAGTCATTCTGTTTCCGTTAAACGCTGCGTAATTGTCATATAAATTTCCATTGCTATATTTGTTGTTGTTTGTTGATACAAATAGTCCATTTAACCGGTTTCTAACCTTTAACAATGAGATATTGGAAGGTGCAACAACTCGCAAGCTAGAAATTGTAGCATTCGATAAATCAACTTCTTTTTCCTCTAACAGCCCTAGTTTTGTCAAATATAATTCTTTGAATTTACAAGAGGATGTGATTTCAAACTCTTTTACTTTTTCAACCGATGTTTCGGGGAATGCAAAATTAATTTTTGTCACTCTGATATTTGAACAATCTACATTGTTCAAATACAAGGATTCAATTTCTCGTGGTTCTGAATATTTCACACCTAAAAGCGTATCATAGCTTCCACTACTGTTACCATTGCTGTTAAATACTACTTCCTCGCATTTTGGCATCTTGACATCTTCTAAATGAATAGAAGAAGCGTTGATGCAAATAGCAGACTTATCTCCATTCGTTTTTATAAGTGGATTCATATTAGGGCATCCTTTGATATACAAATTTGAATAACTGTACATATATCCCAAATACTGTCCGCTAGAAAGTAGGGGCATATTTTCCAAATGCAATGATTGTACCGTGGTTGGAAGCCACAAAAACTTAAGATTGCATCCATTTGTCGGAAACAATACGTTTTGCAATGCAGTACTTCCTAGATCAACGTGAGAAATATTCGTTAATGGAGATAGATCAAGTTGATTTCCTCCACCTGTTGACGTTCCAAGGTTCTTGCATCCAGATAACTTGATATCCTTAATAAACTTGTTATTAGATGATATACGAATGTCTGTCAATAATGTTGATTTTTCACATACAATCTCCGTAAGCCTACTAGCCTCTACCAAGTTTAATACAGACGGATTAAGGTTACTTAAACCATCAATTTTCTTAATCTGTTTGGCATTATAAATAATGACCTCTTGGTCAGTTGCTGTCGTTAATGTTCCAGTAAAACGTGTTGGTGTCATGTTTCCATTTGCGTCACGACCACATTTTAATTTTTGGATTCCACCATCCCCATTTTTCCATTTAACAGTCAAATACTGCGGAGAGTATGTGAGAACATCAATGCTTATGGTTGCCGCTTTGTTCGCACGAATTGTAATGGATGCCGATGTGTCGGCTTCGTATCCATAAATGGTGTCAAGATATAAAAATCGTTCTTTTAACCATTTCTTTAGATGCTCATATCTTCTTCCATGCATCATAAATAAGTAGTCATTTTTATATGCGATGTATTTAGCCTCCATATCCTTGTTATATTGGCTTTCTCCAATCACACCTACTTGTTGGCCATACCAGTATGACATAACAGTTTCCATGGAGTATCGCTTGTCCATGCGTAGTTTTTTATACGCACTTTTAATATCATCTGCAAAGCAAGTCTGTAGCATAACAAATAGTTTTGAACTTGATGTATTGTAAACACCCTCCACAATGTCGATATCGGATTGGAATTTTAGATAACCAGTATTGTCTAATCCTAATTCTGAATCCAAATCATAGAATGTTGGATACCAGACGTTTCCATCCCATGTTCGAAGGAACATATTTTTTCCTAGGTTATCCACCATTCCAAACATATGAGCTTGTAAGAAATACTTAATCAAATATTCCTTGTTAAAATATTGTTCTAATTCCGCTTTAAATGTTGTTTCATCTGAATTTTTTACCCAGCTTACAACTCTTTTTAGCTTTTCATAATACGCACCAAGTTCATCACTTGTAATATCATCCTCGTCTGGATACACGATTTCAAAATCGGATTTAATACTTGTCATATCAT
>JAQUZN010000180.1 GCA_028691315.1 Candidatus Izemoplasmatales bacterium
AGCGCAAGCTAGTCTAGTTTCATTATAGTATTTCACATAGTCACGAAAAGCCTATGAATGTCCTTGGTATCTTCCATGTTAAAATCAATTCTTAATTCATCCTTAATCCAACCATTGATTGATTCTATAACTGGATTATCAGTTGGTGTAGCTATTCTTGATATTGAGCGTTTTATGGTATAATGTAAACGAGCATTATATGCTCTAGAGGTATATATAGAGCCCTGATCCGAATGCAGAATCGTCTCCAGGTCCATATATCCTCTTTTTTCTTTCTCAATTTGAATTCTTTTTAAAGCCATGTAGTGATTTTTAACGCCTGATCCTTGTTTACCAATTCTTAAATCATAAGCGATGACTTCATTGTTGAAAAGATCAATAAAAAAGTTTTAATCATGTTTTTTCCCTTGATGATTAAACGCCTTCAATGAATAAACCTAAAACAAACATAAAGAAAAAGATGTTTATAAACACAATACTTTTTTGTGTCTTCTAACATCTTATCATTTCACACTAATTTGGCTTTTTTTTACAATAACTTTGAGATAGACTCGGGATACTTTTCTTCAATAATCTGAACTTTCACAAGTTTTCCAACCAAATCAGCATTTCCTTGAAATTGAACATGAATGTAATTTGCCGTATGTCCTGACAAATCACCATTTTTAGCCGTCTCTACGATGACATTTTGTGTGATAAAGAGTTGTGAAGAGATAAATTTTTTGGCTAGTTCTGTATTTAATGAAATCAGTTTATTTACTCTTTCCTTCTTAACATCAGGAGATACCTCACCTGTCATTTTTGAAGCAACAGTACCAGTTCTTTTTGAATAAGGAAAAATATGGAGTTCAGAAAATTGAATTTTCTTGATAAATTCAACCATTTCTAAAAAATCTTCTTCTGTTTCAGTTGGAAAACCTACAATCACATCCGTTGTAATCGCAAGATTTGGAACTTGGTTTCGAAGACTTGTGATTTTTTTTTCATAATCTACTAGTTGATATTTCCGGTTCATAAGTTTTAAGACACGGTTAGATCCACTTTGCAAAGGAATATGTAAATGATTGACGATTTTTGATGAACTAGCAATAATGTCAATCACTTGATCTGTTAATTCTGTAATTTCTATGGAAGAAATACGAATCCGTTTTAAACCTTCCACTTCTTCTAAATCCATTAACAAATCCGCAAACGAATAATTAGTTAAATCTTCGCCATACCCACCAGTATGAATTCCAGTTAAAATTATCTCTAAGTGACCTTTTGCGACTAAGGTTCTTGCTTCACTTAAAACTTGATCTTTCGTTTTAGATCTTACTCTACCTCTTGTATAAGGAATAATACAATAGGTACAAAAGTTATTACATCCATCTTGAATTTTTAAAAAAGCACGTTGATGAGTTTTAAAATCTTTAATTTCAAGATGGTCATATGGTTCATTAGTCATTAATTTTTTTACTTTATTTAAAGGGATATGGTTCTGAAGAAATTCCTCTATATAGGTTGGTATTAATTCCCGGTTACTCGTGCCAAGAACAATTTTGACACCTGGAATTTCTAAGATTTCTTCTGCTTTTAACTGGGTTAGGCACCCCATGACGATGACAATGGCGTTTTCATTAAACTTAAGTGGATGTCTTATCATCTTTCTTGATTTTGCTTCTCCAGTATTTGTAACCATACAAGTATTAATGATATAAATATCACTATATCCATTAAATTCGGTCCTTGTATATCCTAATTCTTCTAGCTTTGTGATGACTGCTTCACTTTCATAGGAGTTGACTTTACATCCTAAAGTCGTAATTGCTACCTTCATCATATTTTCCACTCACAAAGAAAGCTTGATAAAACATACATGGATGCCGTTTCCGATCTTAAGATTTGAGCTCCCAAACTGACAAACTTAGCATTCTTAGTCTGCAAAAATTTTAACTCTTCAGGGGATATTCCCCCTTCAGGTCCAATTAATACTAGAACACTATCATTGACTGAAATCTCTTTGATAACATCTTTAAGATGATGACTGACATCCTCTCGTTCAAAGCAAACAAGGACATGATCATATTGTTGATACTTAATTGTTTTTAACGACTTTACACAAGAAATAAGTGGTAAAAATAGTCTTTCTGATTGTTCACTTGCTTCTTTCACAATCGACTCATATCTACTGATTTTTTTTGATTCATCGCTTGAATCAATCTTAACAATGCTTCTTTGAAATGAAGTCGGAATAATTTCGTAAACATTCAGTTCTGTCGCTTTTTCTAAAAACAACTCAAACCTATCCTTTTTAATTAATGCTTGAGCAATCGTTATTTTAGGACGTATTCTACTCTGAGATTGTTGACTAATAATGACCAAATCTGCTTGGTCTTTTTTAAAGCCAAGGATTTCACATGTATATAAAACGCCAAATTCATCAACAACCTCGATAAGGTCGCCAAGTGAACAACGCATTACATTTTTAATATGATGAAAATCAGAACCAGAGATTCTGATGTTCATTTCAATAATTGATTCATTTTTAACGAAGTATCTTTGCATAAAATCACCATTATTAGTTTAACATAAATTAAGAAAAAAATACAAAAAAAACACCTTCTCTTTAAAAAAGACAAGGTGTTTTATCGATTATCGTGCTTTACTTCAAATACTGATAAGTACCTGTTTCAATATCTCTTAACAGTGCTGGTATTACAGTTGCGCCAGAGAAGAAATAATTTGACAGTTTAGTTTTATCAAATGAACCATTAACTACGACAAGAAATGAAGGTGTTCCAAAATTAGTTGATGACACGCCAATAGCTGCTAAAAATTCTGCTTTATAGGTATCGGTACCGTTATCAACATTGAAAAAATAAGTATTATAGTCGCTATAGGTGTCAGCAAATTCAAGAACTGATGACTTGATGTTGATACAGTTTGCACATGTGAGTGAATAGAAGTAAACAAAATACGTTCCTTCTCTTCTGGTAAAGACTTGATTATAGTCAGTTAAATAATCAAATGCATCATAATCTAGTCCAGTAGTCGATGTAGTCGTTGTATCAGAATTACAGCCAACCATTGTGATGCCAAATAAAAGTAGAAAAGTGAAGATAAATATTTTTTTCATCGTAATTGTCCTTATCTTAAATTGATATAAGAATATTATAACAATATTATGTGGATTTTAGGTGAGTTTTTTAATATTTTTGAACGACTTCGTAAGCTCTAGCTTGTTTTCCTTCACGTAAAGTGACAATTGTTGTATCTGTATATTTACTTAGTACTTCCATTTTTTGTGGAGGAGTAGCAAGAATAATCTGAACAGGTAATTGTTTGATGAATTCCATCATTGATTTAATTCTCGAGGTATCCATCTTGTCAAATACTTCATCAAATAGGATTAATCCAATGGTATCATTCAAATGATTTCTAGATGCTTGTTGGAATACTCTTACAAAAGAAGCAATCGTTGCGACATAGAATGGTACTTGTGTTTCTCCACCTGATTTTT
Source organism: Candidatus Izemoplasmatales bacterium (assembly GCA_028691315.1). Lineage (GTDB taxonomy): Bacteria > Bacillota_I > Bacilli_A > Izemoplasmatales > Hujiaoplasmataceae > JAHIVB01. Next base: position 3,503 of record JAQUZN010000180.1, read on the forward strand.
CTTTGAATACTTTTGAATAAAGAATAGTATCTCCTTGTTGGTTTATGATTTTGATATCATAATCCATGTATGTGCGATAATCAGTAAATTTGCTGATTGCACCATTTGAATTGAGATCTTCACTCGCTAGATTAATAAATAGTTCTTCAAGTTGTCTTTGATATTTGGTTTCAAAATCATAATTAAAGATTTCTCCACCAGTTCTCATCGATTCATCGCTTAA
>JAQUZN010000030.1 GCA_028691315.1 Candidatus Izemoplasmatales bacterium
TTACTAAAGATAAAAAAACCCATCCTGATCGGATGGAAGTATTGAAGTACTGCCCGATTTGTAAAAAACACACAACACACAAAGAAAAGAAATAACTTCCTGTAAAAGGAAGTTTTTTTCTTTTTTATGGCATAAATATTGATTATTCAAAAATGGTGTGTTATAATAATTTCATAAATGCGAATGATTTGCATTTGCACTAATTTTGGAGGGCTCTATGAAGAAGACACTATTAGTAGTTTTAACGGTTATTATTGCATTTAGTTTATTATCTTGTCACCCTGGTAATACCGGTGCTTCTGATAAAATTAAAGTTGCTGTTTCGATTGTACCTGAAGCCGCATTTGTATATGAAGTTGCGGGTGATTTAGTAGATATTGTAACGATTATCCCACCAGGATTTTCTCCAGCAAATTATGAGCCAAGTGCAAAACAAATGGCAGATTTAAGCGATGCTTCAGTATATTTTACCATTGGAGTTCCGACGGAAGCCACTACAATTTTACCGAATACTAAAGAATTATATATCGTGCACCTAGAAGACTATGTCAATGATTTTTATACAGATAGAATGTTTGGAGAAGGGTCCAGGGATCCCCATATTTGGTTATCGATTAAGCGGGTTATTATCATGGTACAAAAGATTGCAGATGAACTATCGTTATTAGACCCTGATAATGAAGATATTTATCTAGAAAATGCAGAAAGTTATATTTCACAACTTGAAAATGTAAACTCCCTATTAAAAACAGCTTTTCAAAATGTAGAAGCCAACGAATTTATCGTTTTTCATCCGTCATATGGATATTTTGCTGAAGATTACGGTCTTCAAATGATTTCACTAGAAGATGATGGAAAAGAAGCAACTCCACAACATTTACAAGAAGTGATTGACCTTGCACTTCTTCATAATATTCATACGGTATTTTATCAAGCTGAAATTGATTCTTCTCAAGTTCAAGCATTCGCCGAAGAAATTAATGGAACGATGGTCATGCTTGATCCTCTAGCATATGATTATCTATCAAATATATTTGATATGGCGAATTCCATATTGGAGTCATTATCATGAAAGAATTAATCAGGCTAAATGATGTCGCTGTTGAATATTCAACAATCCTCGCACTAAGAAATTTAAACTTAACGATTTATGAAGGTGATTTTTTAGGAATCATCGGTCCAAATGGAGGAGGAAAATCAACCCTTATGAAAGCAATCTTGGGACTTGTCCCGATTGCTCAAGGAGAAATTTTATTTCCTGATGTTAAACGAAAAAAAGTAAACTTTAAAATGGGATATGTTCCCCAAATGTCAGAATTAAATCGACAATTTCCAATCTCTGTTTTTGAAGTTGTGTTGACAGGGAAATTAACATCAAAGATTGTCCCGTTTTTTCAATACTCTAGTCAAAATGAAACCGAAACACTGGACTTACTTGATAAGGTCGGGATTTTACACTTAAAAGACCGATTAATATCAGATTTATCGGGTGGAGAGTTTCAAAAAATGTTAATCGCTAGAGCACTGTCAATTCGACCAGAAGTATTACTCCTAGATGAACCGACAGCGATGATTGACAATATCGCTCAAAAACAGATTTTTAACTTATTAAAAAAACTGTCTAAAGAAGTGACAATTGTCCTAATTACCCATCAAGGACAAATGTTATTAAGACAACTCACAAGACTTGTCTATTTAAATAAAAATGTGATTGCTGAAGGCGATCCAACCGAAGTATATCAATATTTTTACCAACAACCGACAAGAAGAAAAAGAACTGTTACAGTTGAAGAAGTGGGTGATGAATCATGATTGAAGCGATTTTAAATTACCGTTTTTTACAATATGCTATAATTGCCGCATTATTATCTTCAATTGTATGTGGGTTGATTGGTGTTATTATCGTTGAAAAGAAACTTGTGATGATGAGTGGTGGTATTGCGCATACTTCTTATGGTGGAGTTGGGTTAGGGTATTTACTTGGCTTTGAACCCATACTAGGAGCCTTTATTTTTTCAATTTTAGCAGCACTAGGAATTGGATTTATTAAAAATAAAAGTACCGGTTTTAGTGATGTTGTCATTGGGTTGTTTTGGTCATTAGGAATGAGCCTTGGGATTTTATTCATTGGATTAATGCCGGGATATCCACCAAATGTAACAACCTATCTTTTTGGTAATATCTTATCAGTAACGTCATTTGACTTAATATTAATGGTGATATTAACGGTAGTTGTTTTACTAGTAATCACGATTTTTTATCAAGATTGGAAAGCCCATTTATTTGATCAAGAGTTCACTAAAATTCTTGGTAAAAAGACGAAACTATTAGAAAATGCTTTATTAATTTTAATTGCTTTAACAGTAGTAGTATTAATAAGAGTCGTAGGAATAGTTCTTGTAATTGCACTGTTAACGGCACCAGCCGCAACGGCAAGTCTGATTACCAAAAAGTTGTCCCTTCGGATGACTTATTCGATTGGATTTGGGTTAATCTTTAGTTTGGTTGGACTTTGGATTTCTTATGTTGTTGATATCGCTTCAGGAGCGGTCATCGTATTCTTCTCGATTTTATGTTATGTGAGTGTTTATCTCATTGTTCGGATGATAAAAAAGCGTAAATCAATTCTTTCATTGAAAGAAGGATTACAATGAATGATATAGCTATATTACTTGATAAACTTAAAAACAATGGATTAAAAAACACAAAACATCGGATTGAAATTCTCAAGATGTTAGATAAAACCGATATTCCAGTTAGTGCGGATAAGATTTATGCGAAACTTAAAAAAACAGATATCTTAATTAGTTTATCAACCGTCTATAGGACACTAGAGACTTTGATTGAAAAAGAATTAGTAATGAAAGTTCAGTTCGAAAGCGAAACCAAAGCGCTATATGAAATGAATAAAGAAACTCATCATCATTTTTTTGTTTGCGTTGGATGCAACAAAATCTTTCCTCTAAAAGAGTGCCCTATCCACGAACATGATTTTGAAGTCGAAGATTCTGAGGATTTTGAAGTGATTGGTCACAAACTTGAGTTATATGGTTATTGTAAAGAATGTCAAAAAAAGCGAGTGCACCTCACATAAAACAAAAAAGCATGAAACAAAATTCATGCTTTTTTCTTCTTATTTATTACTTTCATTCAAACAATGAAAATGTTATAATACTCGGGTGAGGTGCCTTATGAAAAAATATTTAGTTGGAGTCGATATTGGTGGAACATCAATCAAGATTGGCCTGTTTGATTTAGATGGTCATTTAATTAGAAAATGGGATATGGATACTAATAAGTCAGATCATGGTAGCCATATCATTCAAGAAATAGCGATAAATTTAAGGAGTAACTTAAATCTAAAAGAAGTATCTGGTATTGGTTTTGGTGTTCCTGGGCCAGTAACCCAAGATATCGTTTTTGAAAGTGTAAACTTAGGTTGGAAACAACTTCACGTCAAAGAAGAATTTTTAAAGTATATTGAAGCAGAAGATTTTAATATTCATGTCTCTAATGACGCAAATGTTGCGGCTGCTGGTGAATTATTTCAAGGTGTTGCAAAAGGATATCGTAATATGGTAATGATTACCCTGGGCACTGGAATTGGTGGTGGGATCATTTTAGATGGAAATGTCATCGATGGCGTGAACGGTATTGCTGGTGAAATTGGTCATATCGTCGTTGATTTCAACCATCAGCTTGCTTGTAATTGCGGAAAGCTTGGATGTTTAGAAACCGTTAGTTCCGCAACCGGTATTGTCAATTTAGCAAAAATAAAATTGCTTGAATCTTCGCTTCCTTCAACACTTCGCAAATATACTTCCTTTAGTGCTAAGAAAGTTCTTGATGCCGCAAAAGAAGGCGATATTTTATCAATAGAAGTAATTGACGAGTCAATGAGTTATCTCGCGTATGCGATGTCATTAATTACCAATGTGATTAATCCCGAAGTATTTGTAATTGGGGGTGGCGTGTCCAATGCAGGCGAGTATTTACTAGAAAAAATCGAAAAATACTATTTGCCTTATGTAAAACCATTTTTATCAAGAGCAAATTTTGTGATTGCTTCTTTAGGAAATGACGCAGGAATTTATGGTGCTGCATATATGGTCAAGCCATGAAAATAATGATGTTAAGTGACAATATAGCATCTGAAAATAGTTATATGATCATTCAAAAAAACGATGTTATTATTATTGACCCTGGTTTTAATGGCGAAGCAATCTTAAAAATTATAGATGATAAAGAATTGACTATTTTGTCTGTCTTATTAACGCATGGGCATTATGATCACATTCGTGATTTAAGAGTCTTAAAAGATAAAGGCACATACCCACTTTATATACATGAACTCGAACAAGATTTTTTATTGAATAATAATTTAAATGGTTCTCGTTATTTTAACGGTAATTTCACGTTAAAAAAAGATCAATCTGTTTTGACATATAAAGATAATGATGTTTTATCATTTAATGAAATCTCCTTGCAAGTATTCCATACTCCAGGGCATACCAAAGGCTCTAGTTGTTTTTTGTTGAAAAACAACCTATTTTCAGGGGATACACTTTTTTCTGATTCCATTGGTAGAAGCGATTTAGAAACAGGTTCAATGAAGGACTTAAAAAAATCGCTTCAAAGACTAAGCGATAAAATTTCCAATGAAGTTATGGTCTTTCCAGGTCATAATGAACAGAGTTTAATGTCTTCAATTAAAAAAAGCAATAGAATATTCATGAATTTCACTGGTTTTAACAAATAAAAGCTATATATTCTTTCATATGTTATAATATAACCAAAGCATTATAATTTTGGGGGGGATATTTGTGACAGAGTTCTTTGACGAAATTTCTAAAATTATCATTGAACTAATCAATAATGCAGTGCTTCTTTTTGCACTGGTTTTTGTTTATGGCGCAACCAATTTTAACCCTTCTTCAAAAGAAAAACTCAAGAAAATCCTTCTAGGACTAGCAGTCGGTGGGTTCGCAATCCTCGTTATGATGTCTCCTTGGCAAGCTGGTCAAGGTTTGATATTTGATACAAGAAGTGTTCTACTAAGTATCACAGGCGCATTCTTTGGGGTTATTACCACAATCATCGCAGCAATAATCGCGACAATTTACAGAATATCGATTGGCGGAGTAGGAGTATACGCCGGAGTATTAACCATTCTATTTACTTCAGGTTTTGGACTATTATGGGCAAAATATAGACATAGACTACCAAAAATGCCTGTTTATCTAGAATTTTGGGCTTTTGGCGTTATTGCGCATATTATTACGTTATTATGTCAACTTGCGATTCCGTGGCCAGTAGCGTTTGATGTGATTAGAAGAATCAGTTTTCCATATTTGGGGTTGTTCCCTATCTTCACATCAATCTTAGCAATCGCGATTGACAATCAAATCAACAGACTTGATGCCCATAAAAAACTGAAGGAACAGCAACTGCTTCTTCAAGCAAGCATTGATTCATCGATTGCAATGGAAATTTTTGCAGTCGATAAAAACTATCTTTACTTAACTTTTAATGATTTTCATGTTCAGTCGATGCACAAATATTATGGAAAAGATATTGTGAAAGATACTTCATATTTAGATTATATCGAAGATGAACACATGCATTACCGAATAAAATCTTTCCTAGATAAGGCTTTAAAAGGCGAATCTTTTACAAGAATTGTTGAAGTTGAAACCACAAAAGGAAAATATTTAGAAGAACTTTATACCCCAATCAGAGATGAAGAGTCCAAAATTATTGGAGTCACGATTTTTTCTCAAGAAATAACTGAAAGAAAACAACACGAAGAGTCGATTTTATATTTAAGTTATCATGATGTACTAACGGGATTATATAATAGAAGATTCTATACAGAAGAATTAATAAGACTTGATCAAAAGGAATATTATCCACTTTCCATCATTATGGGAGACATTAATGGTTTAAAAATTATGAATGATGCGTTTGGTCATGATGCAGGAGACTTATTATTAAAAACAGTTGCAGATGAACTAAAAAGTGTTTTTTCAAAAACCGCTGAAGTTGCAAGAATTGGTGGAGACGAATTTGTAATTCTTCTTCAGAGCACATATAAACAAGAAGCCCTAAATTTTATTGAAAAAGCAAAACAGCAGATTGAGAATAATTATATTCAAGGGATGAGAGTCAGCGTATCATTTGGTATTGAAACAAAGAACGATGATACCCCAATTAACGATACAATTAAACTAGCAGAAGATGACATGTACAAACATAAATTGATTGAAGTGTCATCCATCCGCAATGAATCGATCAAAACGATATTACACACACTTCACGTAAAAAACCCACGAGAAGAAGAGCACTCCAGAAGAGTAAGTGAATATTGTGTTATGATTGGCGAAGCACTTGGCATGAGACAAGATGAAATAGATTTATTAAAAGTTATTGGAAACTTACATGACATTGGCAAAATTGCGATTGATGAAACTATTTTAAATAAACCAGGAAGTTTAAATCCAGAAGAATGGGCAGCGATTAAAAGGCATCCTGAAATTGGCTATCGGATTTTATCTTCTGCACCGGAGTATTCAGAAATTGCTCTTGATATTCTTTCCCACCATGAAAGATGGGATGGTCATGGATATCCTCAAGGCTTAAAAGAGTCAGAGATTCCATATCGCTCAAGAATTATTATGATTGCGGACGCATTTGATGCTATGACCTCTACAAGACCTTATAGGAATAAATTTAGTTTTGAAGAAGCGATTGCTGAAATTTTAAAGAATGCAGGAACGCAGTTTGACCCAGTTATCGCAAAAAAATTTATTGAATCCTTTAAAAAATAGAAAGCGTGAAAAACGCTTTCATTTTTTTTAGTACCTCACTTGAGTAATACTTCAATCTGTGATAATATTTTTATGTTCAAAGTAATAATAAATGTTGTATTCGATGAATATGTGGCATATTTTTGCTCGTTTTGTGAGGAATAATTTATATGGATAACAGTGCAAATCAAATCTTACAATTGATTCTTCAAAAGTATCATATGAATCTTTTAGCTTATGATGAAGATTATCTGATGAAAACGATTCATAAAAGAATGGCATTTTTGCAATATAAATCATTTGATGAATATTTACTTGAGATTACGTATAATCAGGGTGAAGTGCACACCTTAAGCGATGCATTAAATATTAATTATAGCCAATTTTTTCGCGAGCAACAAGGTTTTTTTGCGCTTGAACAAGTAGTTATGCCAAGTCTTTTTAGTCAAAATAAAAATAATCGAGAAATCCGTATCTGGAGCGTTGGTTGTTCTACTGGTCAAGAGGCATACTCGGTTGCTATCCTTCTTCACCATTATTCAGTATTAACAGGAAAGAAATTTAGATACCGAATCTTTGCATCAGATATCTCTATATCTTCTTTAGAGTATGCAAAAAGAGGAATCTATAACGAACATGAAGTTGAAAGCATTCGGTATGAATTCATTAAAAAATATTTTGTAAAAATTGAGAATACTTACCATATTTTACAAGAAATAAAAGACCATATCACTTTTTTAGAATATGATTTACTTGATACTAAAACACGAATCCCAACTGAAAGCATATATGGTGAGTTTGATATTGTTTTGTGTAATAATATATTATATTACTATCGCGATGAATTTCAGAAGATTATCATCAATAAACTGGTGAAATCATTGTCGCCAATCGGATTTTTAATCACCACAAAGTCTGAAAAGATGATCGTAAGTAAAAACGTAGAACTTAAAAATATAAATGTAGAGTCATCTGTTTTCCGAAAGTAAAGAAACCAAAATCAGGGCGCGTGAGGAGAAAAGTTATGAAACTTAAAAATTTTAGCGTTAGAACACAATTAATAAGTGTTTTTATAATCATTATGTTACTGGTTTTGTCTTTGGGATATGTCTCGTATAACCAAAATGCCTTACTGACAACACAAATTGAGGAAATGTATGATCATCCTTTAAAAGTAAGAAATGCCTTCTTTGAAATTAAAGTTGCGACCCTTGATTCAAGCGTCGAACTTCGTAATTTATTAAGAGAGGTTGATCCAGTTATTCAAGAAGAAATGGTTATACAAATCAATAATGATTATGCCATTATCGATCAAAATTATCTTGTGATAAGGGATTACTATTTGGGACCAAAAGATGACGTGAATACCCTTCATTCAAAGTATATAGCGTGGAAAGCATACAGACAGATAACAATTCAAAGTATTTTAGATGGTAATTTAATTGAAGCCAGTAATAGAATGAAAGCAGATGGACTTGGAGAAAACTATAGGCAAGAGTTTTTAGATTCCATTGATGTGATTGACGAGTTTTCTTCTGCAAAATCGCTAAGTCTTTACGAAGAGGCGTTTTCTTTACATCAAAAATTATTAATCCAGATTATTCTCTTCGTATCTTTTATCGTCCTAGCTGAACTTTTAGTTAATTATTTATTAATTCGCCAGATTTTGACGCCTTTAAAAAGTATGACTTCAGCAGCCAATCAGTTCAATCTAGGCGATATGAGTGCAAGAAGTACTTATACATCAAATAATGAGTTTGGAAGTTTGTCTACAACGTTTAATTCATTGCTAGAACAAGTTGAAAAAAATGTTGAGTTATTAACGGAAATAAATACGTTTTCAGATGCCATGATTTCTTCTTATACGACACATGATTTCTTTAGAATCTTGCTTCAACAGTTATGTGCTATCAGTTCTTCAGAAGTTGCTGCTGTCTATGTTGAAGATGAACAAAAAGGGTCCTACAGTTTATTTGAATCTTTGGGGCTTGATAAAAGCATTAAAAGAGTGATAAACAAAGAGGGTTATCAAGGAGAATTTAGTAAATCGATTTTTTCTAAGAAATTAGAAAGAATTATCGATATCGATGATTCAAATATTATGGTTATAAACTCAGTTCATGGTAATATTTTACCGAAAGAAATCATCACAATTCCAATATTAATGAAAAACGAAGTTGTTGCCCTTATTTCTTTATCTTCGATTCATTCGTATTCTGATTATGCACTTGAATTTTTGAATAATGTCATCAAAACGATGGATGCTCGAGTTGAAAGTATTTTGGCAAATATGCAAATTGAGAAATTTTTAAAAGAACTTGAGGCTCAAAATCGCGAACTTGAATCTCAACAAGTTGAAATGGAGTCCATGAACCAAGAACTAGAAGAACAAAACATCGAGTTAGAACTTCAAAAGCAACAATTAAAAGAAGCAAATTTTCAAAAAACTTCTTTCTTATCGACGATGAGTCACGAACTTAGAACACCACTCAATTCTGTGATTGCATTGTCTGGAGTCCTAAATCGAAAATTGAAAAGTCAAATTCCAGAAGAAGAACATCGGTATTTAGAAATCATTGAGCGTAATGGCAAAAACTTACTATTGCTAATTAATGATATTTTAGACATATCTCGTATAGAGTCGGGGAAGACAGAAATTAACATTACAAAATTTAACGCATGTCAAGTAGTTCAAGAGTTGGTTGAAAATGCGAAAGCTATTGCCAAAGAAAAAAATATCGAAGTTATTGATATGTGCGAACATAGCAATATGCAAATTTCTACTGATGAAGATAAATTTATTCATATCTTACAAAATTTATTAAGCAATGCTATTAAATTTACTGAAAAAGGTTCAGTGACGATTTCTTCAAAAATTCAAAACGATTTCGTTGAGATTCAAGTAAAAGATACTGGAATTGGTATTCCAAAGAGTGTTTTACCATATATTTTCAATGAATTTAGACAAGCAGACACTTCTACTGCAAGAAAGTACGGTGGAACTGGCTTAGGTCTTGCAATTGCAAAAAAATATGCAATGATGCTTGAAGGCAATATTTCAGTGGAAAGTGAGGCATCAGTTGGATCAGTATTTACTTTATACATTCCTATGAAATTATCACAAAATTTAGAAAAAGAATTAATGGAAAATGATAACTTAATTTCTTATAAAGCAAATAAAGATCGAATAAATGCCGAACTTACAAATGCCCCAAAGCACTTATTACTTATTGATGATAATGAGCCAACTCAAATTCAAATTAAAGATTTACTAAATGACGAAGGATATTCAATTGCTACTGCAAATGATGTGAAAGAAGCTTTTAAAGAAATAAAAATTCAAAAACCGGACGCAGTAATCTTAGATATTATGTTGCCAGAAACAGATGGATTCGAACTTTTAAAAATGATTCGTAATCGAAATGATATAGCGAATGTTCCTGTCCTTGTATTAACTTCAAAACAGATTTCAAAAACGGAACTTGGATTTTTAAAACGAAACAATGTTCATCAGTTAATCCAAAAAGGAGATGTTAACCGAGTAAAATTGATTAAAGCTATTTCTTCCATGTTTGATTTCTCTTCAAAAACCACAGTAAATAAAGAAGAAAAACCAATTATACTTATCGTTGAAGATAATCCTGACAACATGATTTCAGCAATTTCTTTGCTTGGTGACAAGTTTCAATGTATTGAAGCAACGAATGGTCAAGAAGGCGTGGATAAAGCAGCCAAGTATATTCCTGATTTGATTTTAATGGATATCGCATTACCTGTGATGGATGGCATTCATGCTTTTCAAAGAATTAGATCTCTTCCAAAATGCGCACTCATTCCTATTATAGCCTTAACTGCGAGTGTGATGGTTCAAGACCGTGAATCGATACTCTCTTATGGGTTTGACGCTTTTATTCCAAAACCACTGAATGAAAATGAATTTTTTAAGGTTATTGGGGAGGTTCTTTATGGAAAATAATATTAAAAAGATTAGAGTATTAGCCATTGATGATAAGATGGATAATCTAATTACTGTCACGGCTCTAATTTCTGAAATGTTTTCTAATATAGAGATATACACTTCACTTACTGGCGCACAGGGGCTAAAACTTGCATCTGAACTAGACCCAGATGTTGTTTTACTGGATATCGTTATGCCATTTATGGATGGATATGAAGTTTGTCGTAAAATAAAATCTGATGAAAAATTAAAAGACATTCCCGTTGTCTTTATTACGGCACTAAAGGGGGATAAAGAAAGCCGTCTCAAAGCACTAGAAAGTGGTGGGGACGCCTTTTTGGCTAAACCAATTGATGAAGTTGAATTATATGCTCAGATTAAAGCCATGGCAAAAATTAAACAGGCAAACCTCGAAATAAAACATGAAAAAAATTATCTTAAGAAATTAGTTGATGAACAAACTGAAGAATTAAGACGTTCGAATCTAAAAACTGTCCGCTTGCTAGAAGCAGTAAAAAGGGAAAATTCTATTCGAAAACTGACTGAAAGTGCACTCTTAGAAGCACAAAGAATATCGCACATTGGCAGTTGGGAATTTGATGTTGCATCGCATATATTTTTGGTTTCGCAAGAAACACTAAACATTTACGGCATTGTTCAAGCATCACTCTATATATCACTTGAAGAATCAAGAAAGTCTGTTCTACCTGAATACCACAAATTGCTAGATCAATCAATGAATAATCTTATCCAAAATCAAATCGATTATGATGTGCAGTTTAAAATCAAGAAAATTGAATCTGGAATTACTATTTTTGTTAGATCTCGTGCCCAAGCGGTCTACGATGACTTTGGAAAAGTGGTAAAAGTCATTGGTACGATTCAAGACATCACTGACATTGAAAACGCAAGAAGACAACTTGAAACCACAAAAATTCGGTTAGAAAATGTCATTACTGCCACAAATATCGGTATCTGGGAATGGGATATTGTTAGTGATAAATTCTATTCAAATGATCGACTAGCGAATATGCTCGGTTATGAATTATCTGATTACCCTACAGGTAAAGAGAAAAGATTTGAATTGATTCATCCAACAGACATTGCTACATTAAATCTCCACTTAAAGCACATTTTTTCTCGGAAAGATTCACAATATAGCATTGAATATCGGATGAAACATAAAAACGGTAATTGGATTTGGATTCATGACTTAGGAAATGTTACTAAATGGTCTGAAACAGGCAAACCTTTAGTGATGTCTGGAACCCATTTAGACATCACAAATCGTAAGCAAGCAGAAGATTTATTAATTGAAAGTGAGCAAAGATTTAGAGTTTTGTTTGAAAAAGCGCCTTTTGGCTACCAATCTTTAGATTTTGATGGTAATTTTATTGAAGTAAATCAAAAGTGGCTAAGTCTTTTTGGATACCATAGGCAAGAAGTTATAGATCATTCAATTACAGAATTTTTAGTTCCTGAATTTAAAGAAAAATTTATGAAAAATTTTGAATTATTTAAAAAACAAGGTCATATTTATTCTGAACTAAAAATGATGACAAAATCCGGAAAAATTATTCTTGCTGGGTTTGATGGCACTGTTGGGTATGATGCATCAAATAATTTTAAACAGACTCACTGCACGGTAAGAGATATAACTGAAATTAATATCGCAAATGAAAAATTAAAAGCAAGCGAGCATAAGTATCATCAACTTGTTGATCAAATGCCTCTTGGCATGGTAATGCATGAGATTATTTGTGATGATTTAGGAAAACCAGTCGATTATATTTTTTTAAACTTTAACAAGGCGTTTGCTGACCAAATAGGATTTACTGAAGAAGAAACCATTGGCAAATCAGTGTTGGAAATATTACCAGAAACAGAATCATACTGGATTGATGTATATGGCAAAGTTGCTCTTTTTGGAGTGCCGGCAGTGTATGAAAACTATTCTAAATCGCTAAATAAATATTTTAAAGTTCTTGCCTATTCAACTGAATATAAAAAATTTGCTGTTATCGTAGAAGACATTACTTTGGAAAAACAAAAAATGATCGAAATTGAATATTTAAGTAATCATGATTTTCTTTCCGGATTATATAACAGACGTTTCTTTGTGGAAGAATTTAAAAAATATAATCAACCTGAGTTTTATCCTTTAGCAATCATGATGATGGACATTAATGGTTTAAAAATCATCAATGATGCTTTTGGCCATAACACTGGCGATGAGGCAATTATTAATGTATCCAAAGTGTTAAGAAGTACGTTTAGAGAAACCGATATAATCGCAAGAATCGGTGGCGATGAATTTGCGATTATTTTACCTAACACTACAGCAGAAGAAATGGAGATTTTAAAACTGCAACTCGCTGAAAAACGCTCCGATTTAATCGTTGAAAACGTCGAAATATCACTTGCGACTGGGTATGAACTGAATACAATGGATCATCATGAAGACCTTGATGAAGTCCTTAAATTTGCTGAAAATCATATGTATAGGCACAAACTTACTGAAGGAATTAGTGTCCGAAATCATGCGATTAAAGCGATTTTAAAAACGCTCACTGAAAAATACGATGGAGAACGAATTCATTCATCCAAAGTGAGCTATATTTGCCGGAGAATCGGTGAAGAAATAGGTCTTTCGATGGAAAATTTGAAAGAACTAGAACTTGCTGGTATGTACCATGATATTGGTAAAATTTCTTTACCGGATGCGATTTTAAATAAACCTTCGAAACTAACAAAAGAAGAGTTTGATGTAATTAAAACGCATCCTGAGATTAGTTATCAAATATTGAGAGCTGCAGATGAATACTCTGATTTAGCGATTCATGCACTTCATCATCACGAAAAGTGGGATGGAAGTGGATATCCAAGCGGGTTAAAAGGCGAAGAAATCCCATTGTTCTCAAGGATTATCAGTGTTGCTGATGCTTTTGAGGCGATGACGGCAGTTAGACCATATAAGAATAGAATGAGTGTTAAGGATGCTTTAGATGAAATTATTAGGTGTTCAGGAACACAGTTTGATGCAAATATCGCAAAAATATTTATTGAAAAAGTCATGGTTTCTGAAATGGAATAAAAAAATCGACTGGAAATAATTTTCCGGTCGTTTTCTTTATAGTGTAAAAAATTGATACTTAAAAAAAGTAAATAATTAAGGAAATAAAGGTAATAAAGATAACACTTAATAAAGTATACGTTTGAACGTATTCTTTTTTTTGTGTCGGAAATGCTTTTGTCACAAATTTAAACGTGATTAAACTTGCAAGCGAAGCAATTAAAGAGCCCATTGCACCAACATTAACTCCTCTTAATAAAGCCTTCCAGTAGATTTTGTCAGTGAAAGATGACAATAACACTGATGCAGGAACATTGCTCAAAATTTGACTTGTTAACAGTGATGAATAATAGACTTTAATGTTACTATTCATCACATTCTCTCTGAAACCATCAAATATGTGTATCTGACTTATATTTCCAGAGATGATAAAAAACATCACGAAAGTCATTAATAGAAAATAATCAACTTTTTTAAAAAGATGCCGAAAGAAAATTAGTGTAAAGAAAAATGTATTCACGAAAGCGACCCAAGCTGGTATCACTTTTAGCACCGCTAAAACCGTTACTACAAAAATCAAAACATAAAGCCCTAAATGTTTTCTATTAATTTTTGGCATGACCATTGTTGGACTTACAAACTCATTTGGAAGTAAAAAATACGTAGTAACAAAGATTAATACAAAAGAAGTAATCGTGACTGGTAACATCGTTAATACAAACTCCCCAAATCCTAAATTATAATAAGAATATAAATAGATGTTTTGAGGGTCACCCATTGGGGTAAGCGATGCCCCCATGTTTGCCGCAAAAGTTTGTAATATAACAATGATAAGCGTATATTTCTCTTGTTTTGTTTGTTTCGTAAGAATAATCGTAAAAGGGACAAGGGTAAGTAAAACCGCGTCGTTTGTCACCCACATTCCTAAAAAGAAAGTTGAAAAGACGATTACCAGCCCAATATAGCGAATGGAGTAAAACTTGCTTGTTAAAAAAATTGCGATTTTACTAAACAAATTTGCTTCAAGCATTCCACCAACCGCAATCATCAATGAAAACATAATAATGAGTACCGTCGTATTAATGTATCCAAAGTAATCAGTACTAGGAGGTACAATAAATACTGTGACAATTGCAATCAAAAGAGCGATTGAAAAAACAACATCCTTCTTAAAAAAAGCAACGATTTTAGTCATTATATAACCCACCTTTTTGATGCCCTTAATCATTATACTTCATCTATAAAAATATACAATATCCATGCATATGGAAATCAAATAAATTGTACCAATTTTAACAAATTAATAAAAACGCTTGCACAAACAAATTATTAGCACTCAACACTTGACTTTGCTAAAGAGGTCTAGTATAATGATATTAGCATTCATTGATTAGGAGTGCTAAAGGGGTGAATTTATGCTAACTGAACGTCAAGAACTCGTATTAAAACTAATTGTTGATGAGTACGTGAAAACCGCTGAACCAATAGGATCACGCAGTTTGTCAAAGTTTATAGATGTATCCCCTGCGACAATTCGTAATGAAATGAGTGATTTAGAAGAGCTAGGCTACTTAGAAAAAACACATACATCTAGTGGCAGGGTCCCTTCTGAAAAGGGCTATCGTTACTATATTGAAACCATTATTAAAAACTTAGATGACGATACTGATGGTTATTTTGAATTTGAGCATTTGTTTGAAAATAAAGATATCGAGCGCGATGAAATTATTAAAGAAGCAGTGAATTTATTATCACAAGCAACCAACTGTACGGCGATTTCACTTGGGCCAAATGCGTATCACTCAAAAGTAAAAAAAGTTCAGTTAATTCCACTTTCTCCAACACAAGCTTTAGTACTTGTAATTACTAATTTCGGTTATGTTGAAAGCAAACAAATCACGATTTCTGAAGACATGGAAATTGAAGAACTTGTGAAAGTCATAGATTTGCTAAACGAATTACTAAAAGATACACCAATCTCGCAAGTATCCGAGAAACTGCATTATGAAATTCAACATCATCAAATCAAAGATTTGTTAAAATATAGAGAAACAATTGTTGAATCGTTTATTGAAGCATTTTCAAAGTTTGCCCAAACGAAATATTATTTAACAGGGCAATCAAATATGCTATATCAACCAGAATTCAACGATATTCAAAAATTAAGAGAATTTATCACGACGATTGAGAATAATGAAATATTTAAAATCGTGGAAACAGATTCTGATGGTGTTTCAGTAAAAATCGGTACTGAAAATTCAGTGACTTCAATGCAAGACTGTACCGTCGTATCCTCTACATATTTAACCAAAGATGGAGAAAAAGGATCGATTAGCCTTGTTGGACCAACGAGAATGGAATACCGAAAAGTAATCCCTTTGATTAAATATATTGCCAAACATATTACAAAACTATACGAAAACGAATAAAGGAGACCTCATGGAAGATCTAGAAAAAGAAGTCCCTGAAGTAAAAGAAGATAACACATCTTCAAAGAGCGCAGAAGCTTCAGGACAAAAAGAAGAAAAACACAAAAAAAAGAAAAAAGAAACAATGGAAGACCAACTAGAAATCATATCTGACGAATTAAAAGAAGTGAAAGACAAATATTTTCGTGCCCTTGCGGAAATGGATAATTATAAAAAGCGTATGACTGATGACTTGAAAAAAGAAAGAACATACGCAGCCTATAATCTATCTGATAAATTGATTGATTCAATTGAAATTTTTGATCAAGCTTTGAATGTACAAACTGAAGATCCGAATTTTAAAAATTTCTTGTTTGGCTTTAGAATGATAAAAGATATGTTCATGAATGCATTGAATCAAGAAGGTGTCACATTAATTAATACGACTGTTGGTGAAATATTTGACCCAGTTACAGAACATGCGGTGGATACATCTTATGATGAAACAAAACCTGAAAATACGATTTTAAAAATTGTGAAAAAAGGCTATAAATTTAAAGATAGATTATTAAGACCAGCAATGGTTATAATAAATATAAAACCAAAAACAGAAAATAACGATGACCCTTCAGATGAAACAGAAGTTCCATCCGAAGACATCATCGCATGATTTTAAAAGAAAAGAGGAAAATTATATGAAAATGATTGGTATTGACCTTGGTACGACAAACTCATGTGTTGCCGTTATGGAAGGCAAAGAAGCAAAAGTTATTCCTAACTTAGATGGAAACCGCACAACCCCATCCGTTGTTGCCTTTAAAGATGATGAAATTCAAGTGGGTGAAGTCGCAAAAAGACAAGTTATCACAAACCCAAACACCGTGTACTCAATTAAAAGAAAAATGGGAACTTCACAAAAAACAGTAATTGAGAAAAAATCTTACACACCTCAAGAAATAAGCGCAATGATCCTAAGAAACTTAAAAGAATCTGCAGAAGCTTATTTAGGTGAAAAAGTAACAGAAGCAGTTATTACTGTGCCTGCTTACTTTAACGATGCTCAGCGTCAAGCAACAAAAGATGCTGGTAAAATCGCTGGATTAGATGTAAAAAGAATTATCAATGAACCAACTGCAGCAGCACTAGCTTATGGTATTGATAAGACAGACAAAGAACAAACTGTTTTGGTATATGACCTTGGTGGTGGTACATTCGATGTTTCAATTCTAGAACTTAGCGATGGAACATTTGAAGTAATCTCAACTTCTGGTGATAATCACTTAGGTGGAGATGACTTTGA